>JAEZEN010000003.1 GCA_023433185.1 Pseudomonadota bacterium
GCCTTGATGTTGGTGTCGTAGTAGGACTGGGCGTTCTCGGCGGTGATGATCACGCCGGTGCCGTAGAACTCGCGGTGGTCGCGCGGCTCCGTCGTCGGGTCGAACTCGCCGGTGGCGGCGTGGTAGCCGATCGACAGGCCCATGCCGCCCTGCCAGTAGGGGTCCCAGGCCACGGTGCCGGCCATTTCGCCGTTGAGGATCGCCTCGACCGCGAGCTGGATGCCGTCGATGCCGGTGACCGGCACCTGGCCGGCGCGGCCATCGGCACGGAGCGCCTCGACGGCGGCAAGCGCCATGCCGTCATTGGCCGCCCAGATGCCGGTGATCTCGTCGCCGAACTGGGTGAGCCAAGCATTGGTCTTCTCGAGCGCCTCGGTCTCCGACCAGTTGGCGACCTGGAAGTCGAGGAGCTTGACGTCGGGGTTCTCGGCGAGGGCCTGGTCGAGGCCGGCCTTGCGTTCGATCGCCGGGATGTTCGACTGGATACCGCCGAGGGCCACGATGCCGCCCTTGCCGCCCATGGCGGCGAACAGCGATTCGGCCATCGCCTTGCCGTAGGGCACGCCGCTGAACGAGATGTGGGCGACGTAGTTGGGGTCGAAGTCCCAGGGGTGGAGGTCGGCCGGCTTGTTCCACTGGGTCACGACGTAGGCGCCGGCGTCCTTGCAGGCCTCAACGATCGGACGGGCATCCGGCGCGTCGTTCGGATCGACGTTGATCACGCAGTTGCCGCCGGTCCTGGCGAGGATAGCGCGGATGTCGGAGACGCCCTTCTCGCTGTTGCCTTCGGTGACGAGCGTCACGTAGTCGGCGCCGACGGACTTGGCGAACGCCTCGCCGCCCTTATTCCAGGTGGCATGATAGGGGTTCGAGAGCGAGCGGATCGAGTTGACGACGGTCGGCTTGTCGGCGGCGAAGCCGCGACGCGTGATGATTGCCGGGAACGCAGCCGCGGCACCAAACGCAGCCGCGCCCTTGAGCAAACGGCGGCGACTTACAGGCAGGCTCATGGTATCGTGGATTCGCTTTACCATTGCAGTCATCCTCCCTCATGTCGGCGCCACCAATGGCGCCGCTCTTGGCCGAAACGGTTGCACGTTCGACTTTGCAGGCCGTTAGCATTCGAGCGCGCAGCGCGTTCCGGCAAGCTTCCTCCCGACCGGATTCCACGTTCCCGCGAAGGGGGTGGACTGTTCTGCACAATCGATGTAGCAATTCTGGCCGACAAATCGCATCCGTGTCAAGGGACCGGCAATGCGCGGGAGGATCGGATGCGGCTTCAAGACAAGGTGGCGCTGGTCACCGGCGGTGCCCGCGGCATCGGGCGCGCGATCTGCGAGCGCTATGCCGCGGAGGGGGCGCGGGTGATCATCGCCGACCTGCTGATCGACGAGGCGCGAGCGGCGGCCTCCGCGATCGGCGGCGCCGCGACCGCGGTCGCCGTCGACGTCAGCCGGCTCTCCTCGATCGAGGACATGGGGCGTACCGTCGCCGAGTCCGTCGGGCCGCCGGACATCCTCGTCAACGGTGCGGCGATCTTCGACATGGCGCCGCTCGCGGAAATCAGCGAGGAGCACTTCGACCGCCAGTTCGACATCAATGTCCGCGGCCTTCTGTTCACCACGCAGGTGATCGCCGGCATGATGATCAAGGCCGGCAAGCGCGGCAAGATCGTCAACTTCTCGAGCCAGGCCGGGCGCCGCGGCGAAGCCAATGTCGCGGTTTACTGCGCCACAAAGGCGGCGGTGATCTCGATCACCCAGAGCTGCGGGCTCGAGCTGATCAAGCACGGCATCAACGTCAACGGCATCGCGCCGGGCGTGATCGACACGCCGATGTGGGACATCGTCGATTCGCTCTTCGCCCGGTACGAGAACCGGCCGATCGGCGAGAAGAAGCGGCTCGTCGGCGCGGCGGTGCCCTACGGGCGGATGGGCGTGGCCGAGGACATCGCCGGCGCGGCCGTGTTTCTCGCTTCCAGCGATGCCGACTACATCGTCGCCCAGACCCTCAACGTCGACGGCGGCAACTGGATGAGCTGAGCGAAGCACGTCACCGCTGTCCGGCCGGCGTCACCGCTCCCGAGCCGCCCTACGCCGCCTCCGCGCTCCACGCGGCGCGACTCGCCTCGTACCAGGCCTCGAACATGAGGATGCTCCACAGGACGTAGAGGCTGCTCGAGCGCCCGGCGAGGAACTCTTCCCAGTGCGCCCTGACCCAGGCCGCATCGAGAAGGCCCTCCGCCCGCAGCCGCTGCTCGTCGAGCAGCGCCTCGGCCCAGTCCCGGAGACTGCCGCGCAGCCAATCGCCGAGCGGCACGCCGAAACCCATCTTGGGCCGCTCGAACATCTCGCGCGGCACGTACCTTCCGAGGATATGGCGGAGCGGCCACTTGCTCCGCCCCTCGCTGCGCAGCACGTCGATCGGCAGCGACTGGGCGAACGCGACGAGGCGATGGTCGAGCATCGGCACGCGGGTCTCGAGGCTCACGGCCATGGCCGCCCGGTCGACCTTCACCAGGATGTCGTCGGGGAGGTAGCTGAGCAGGTCGATGTGCATCATCCGCTCGATGCTGCCCGGTTTTCGCGGCAGCACGTCGAGGCCGGTGAAGGCAGTCGGCGGCTCGCTGGCGCCGAGCACCGCCGCGCGCGGATCGCAATGCGAGCAGATGCCGAGATAGAGGTCGTCGTCGCCGCGCCGCGACAGCAGCCCGGCGGCGCGATGGATGCGCTCACCGGTGCGCTTGCGGAGCCGGGCCGGCAGCACCGGGCCCATGATCGAAGCGAGGCGGTCATAGGCGGCGGGCGACGGCATCGCGGCCAGGCTGCCGATCGTGCGGCGAAGCGGTGCCGGGATGCGCCCGAGGATGCGGGCGACGTCGACGTAGCGGTCGTAGCCCGAGAAGAGCTCGTCGCCGCCGTCCCCCGAAAGCGACACGGTCACGTGCTGGCGGGCGAGGGTCGAGACGAGGTAGGTCGGGATCTGCGAGGAATCGGCGAAGGGCTCGCAGTAGATCTCCGGCAGCTTCGGCACGACCGCCTCGGTCTCGCGATCGCTCACATAGAGTTCGGTGTGGTCGGTGCCGAGATGGCGCGCGATCGCCTTGGCATGCTCCGCCTCGTTGAACGCCGCCTGCTCGAAGCCGATCGTGAAGGTCCGCACCGGCCGGCTGCTGAGCGACTGCATGAGCGCGGTCACGACCGAGGAATCGATGCCCCCCGAGAGGAAGGCGCCGACCGGCACGTCGGCGACCATCTGGCCGCCGATCGACTGGCGGAGCAGCGCCTCGACCCGGTCCGCCGCTTCGTCGCGGCTGCCGGTGAAGGGCTCGGCGGCTGCGCGCGCCGCCACCGCGTTTATGTCCCAGTAGGCCTCGATGCGGGGCTCGGCGCCGTCGCCCGGCCGGAAGGTCAGCAGATGGCCGGGCCGGAGCTTGGCGATGTCCGCGTAGATCGCGTAGGGCGCCGGGATGTAGTCGTGGCGAAGGAGGAGGGCGAGGGCGCCGCGATCGATCTCCGGCGACCAGCCGGGCAGGGCCCGGAACGCCTTGAGTTCGGAGGCGAAGGCGAAGGCCCTGCCGGCGCGGCCGTAGTAGAGGGGCTTCTCGCCGAGACGGTCGCGGGCCAGCGACAGCGTGCGCTCCTCGCGGTCCCAGACGGCGAAGGCGAACATCCCGACCAGGCGCTCGAGCGCCGGCCGAAGTCCCCAGTGCTCGATGGCGGCGACGAGGACCTCGGTATCGGAATGGCCGCGCCAGGCGATGCCGGTCTCGGCGTCGAGGGCCTTGCGGATGTCGCGGTGGTTGTAGATCTCGCCGTTGAAGGTGATGACGAAGCGCCCGCGCGGGGACAGCATCGGCTGGTGGCCGTGCGGCGACAGGTCGATGATCGACAGCCGGCGCTGGGCCAAGGCCACTCCGGCCGCGGAATCGGACCAGAGCCCCTCGTCGTCGGGCCCGCGATGGCGGAGCCTGAGCGCCATGGCGCGTGCGACCTCGGGGTCGAAGGGGCCACTGCCGAGGGCGATGAATCCTGCAATGCCGCACATCTAATGTCGCCGAATCCCTTCTGCCGGACCCCGCTCGAATCCGTCGCCGTGCCGCGCCGCACAAGCCCGGCACCATAGCGAGGCCGGCGGGCCGCCGACAATCGGCAATGTGGCTGGCATCACGCTCGGCCTCGCGAGAGGTAGAGCTGCTCGTAGCGGTCGATCATCGCGTCGAGTGCGTATCGCTCGCGGACGATCCGCTGTCGTTCGGGCCGCCGGAACACCGATGCGGGCAGGGCCTCGACCATGGCGCCGATCGCGGCGGCAAGGGCAGCCGGGTCGCGGGCGGGCACGAGCGCGCAATCCGGTACGCCCTCAAGGGCCTCGACATTGCCGCCGACAGCCGTCGCCACGAGGGGCAGGCCGACGGCCAGCTGCTCGATGAGAGCGTTCGAGGACCCCTCTTCGTGCGAGGCGACGACGCCCGCATCCATCGCCGAGAGAATCCGCGGCACGTCGGGGCGGTGGCCGAGAAGGGCGACCCGGGTGGCGATGCCGTGGCGCTCGGCGGCGGCGGCGATCGCCGCCCCGGGTCCGTCGTCGCGGCCGATGAGGAACAGCTTGAGGGACGGCCACCGCGACGCGACCGCCGCGAAGGCGTCGATCAGCTCGGCATGGCCCTTGTAGGGGATGAGGTTCGCGACCTTGACCAGAGCCACGTCGCCCGGCGAGAGTCCGAGTTCGCGACGCACGGCATCGCGCTCGACGCCCTCGAAGCGTTCGAAGTCGAGGCCGTTTGGAATGACGACGATACGGTCGAGGGGATAGCCCTCTCGCGCGTTCACGTCGCGGGCCACTGCCAGCGAATTCGCGGTGACGACATGCGAGCCGGCATTGGCGACGCCGTCCATCCAGTTCAGCCGCGGGTGGCGCTCGCGATGAAGGCCGAGGGCGCGCCGGGACGTGACGACGAATCGCGCGAGCGCCGCCCGGCCGGCCACAACGGCCATGAAGTTGGTGAGCGGCAGGAAGCCGTGAACGGCGTCGGGCCGCGTCACTGCGATCCGCCAGAAGAGCTTCGCCTGGCAGCCGGCGAGCAGGAGCATATACCTGGCGCGCGTGGCTGCGGCGGGGCCGCGGCCGCCGGTGACGTTCACGCCGGCAGCGCGGAGGCGCTCTCCGAGAGGGCCGGTGCGATCCATGGCGAAGACCTCGACGCTCCAGCCGCGGCGCATGAGACCCTCGGCAAGCGTGGCCAGCTGGGTCTCGGTGCCGCCCACCGCGAGCGAGCCGATCACGAAGACCACGCGGCCGGCCGGTCTGGTCGTCTCCGGGCCGATATGCGGCGAAGCCCGCATGTCAGCGCGCGGCGCTCGGGGAGGCAAACGGCAGCCGACGGAAGGTCATGCCGGGGAACGCTCGAAGCACCATTCGCCGCATCCTGCTCCGGCCACGCCGCTTCTTGCCCGCACGTTGAACCGGGACAGCGGACGGAAGCCGAGGTCCCCGATGCGGGCCTCGAGCTCGGCCGGCACCACGGGTTCGTAGGGGTATCCACCCAGCCAGTCGTCGACGTCGACGAGGAACTCCATGCCCCGCGCCTTCCGATAGTGACGCACGAAGGAGAGCGCGTCGCGATGACGCGCCGCCCGGCCCGCAAGCAGCAGGCCGGCAAAGGGGTACTTCAGGAGGGGCCGCAGCCACGCATGACGCGCGTATAGTCTCTTCTCGACGCCCCATGCCGCGCAGAGCCGCGTCTTCACGTAGAGCGCCACGGCGAGCCGCCCGCCGGGGCCGACCCGCGCCGCAGTGTTCGCGACCGCACGCCACATGGCGCCGGTGTGATGCAGCACCCCCCAGGAATAGACCACGTCGAAGGGCCCCGGCGGCAGCCCGTCCGGGTCCGTCGCGTCACCGCGCTCGACCCGCCAGTCGCCGTCCGCGGCAAACCGAGCGAGGACGGCTCTCGTCGTGGCGACGGAGTCGGGGTCGTAGTCGACGGCATGGACCGAGCGGGCGCCGAGCCGCAGGGCCGCCGCGGCATGGAGCCCGGAGCCGCAACCGACGTCGAGGAAGGTCCGCCCGTCGAGGTGGCCCACCAGCCGCGCGAGATCGGCCATGGCGTGCGCCACATGCTCCTCCTCGAAGCGCGCGGCGAGCTCCGACCAGTTCCTGCCGAAATCGTATCGCGTGCTCATCGATTCCGAACGCTGCCTCATGGACTCCCGCGACCGGCACGCCTGCTCCATCCGCCCCGTGCATCCGGCGGCGTTCCGGACTACCGTCTTGCCGGACGCAACCGCCGGTTCCGGATACCAGTGTACCATCCGATTGTCTCGCATCGCGATGCCGGGCGCAGCCGCCGCTGCGTCGTGAACCCGCCATCGCGCTGCACCACGCCGCACGGCTCGTCAGGGCGCCGGCCATGAGCCGCCTCGCCATGGTGATCGGCACGGCGCGATTCCTGCCGAGCTTCCGCGGGACGTTCCTCGAAGCGGCCGTGGCGGCCGGCCATGAGGTTCATGTTCTGGCGCCACCCGAGGCGGAGGCGCGTGCGTGGCTTGCGGCGCGTGCCATGCATCTTCACGAGATCGCCATGGATCGTGCCGGACTGAGCCCGGCCGCCGACGCACGCTACTTCGCGCAACTGACCGCCGCGCTGCGGCGCATCGCCCCGGACGTGGTGCTTGCCTATCACATCAAGCCCATCGTGTACGGGATCCCCGCGGCCCGGGCGGCCCGAGTCGCGACCCGCTACGCCATGGTGACGGGCCTCGGCTTCGCCTTCACCGAGGGCGGCGGCACCAAGCGGCGGGTGGTCCGCCGGGCAGCGAGCTTCCTCTATGGCCGGAGCCTCGGCATGGCGTCCGGCGTCATCTTCCAGAACGAGGACGATATCCGCGGCTTCACCGGGATGGGCCTGACCGGCCGGACGCCGGTGCACCTCGTGCGCTCGGGCGTGGAACTCGACCGCTATGCCGTGGCGCCGCTGCCGCCCGGGCCCCGTTTCCTGATGATCGCGCGGCTTCTGCGCGACAAGGGGGTGGGCGAGTTCCTCGCCGCGGCCCGCGCGGTCAAGGCCCGACGGCCGGACGCCAGCTTTACGCTCGTCGGCGCCGTCGACCCCAATCCGTCGGCCTTTCCCTTCGCCGAGGTCGAGAGGGCGGTGGCGGACGGGATCGTCGTCCATCACCCCGTTATCGCCGACGTTCGCCCGGCGCTGGCCGCGGCGAGCGTCTTCGTCCTGCCCTCCTATCGCGAAGGCACGTCGCGGGCAGCTCTCGAGGCGATGGCCATGGGCCGGCCCGTCATCACCACCGATGCGCCCGGCTGTCGCGACACCGTCGTGCATGGCGTGAACGGCCTGCTGGTCCCGGTCGGCGATGCGGACGCGCTCGCCGATGCGATGGTCGCGCTCGCCGGGGACGGGGCGGCGGTGGTGCGCATGGGCCGGGCGAGCCGCGCCCTTGCCGAGGAGCGCTACGATGCCCGGCGGAGCGCCCGCGCGCTCATGGACGTGCTGGGGCTGTAGCCAGAGGCATCGCTCCGGCGTCTGCCGACGGGGCCGACACGGTCGCTTCGAGTGCGGCCGTCAGGCCGATCAGGTCGGCAAACTCGCGCCGCGCCTGGGGTGTCAGGTTGCGGCGAATGTGGAGCTGGTCGCGATACAAGAACTCGCCATCGATCGACGTCATGCAGGAATCGGCCTGGCAGAGCCTATCGCCGGGATACACCGCCGCGGTGTCGGCTCGGGCGGAGACCACGTCGGCGATGATGTCGTAGACCTTCCTCTGCCTGTTCTCGAAATGCGCGCGCGGAACGACATCGGGCGAGCACGGCCGTCGCCAAAGATCGGCACCGGCTAGGGCACAATGGACCGGGTCCTGCATCGGGGTCTGCGGGACGTCGGCGATGACGACAATACGGCGCCCGGGGGCTTCGATGCTGTCGAGCAGTTCAGACAGTCCGGATCGGAACGCGAGATCAGGATTGTCGATGCGGGCGCCATAGTTCCCCGGCATGCGCAGCAGGTTGCTCCACGCGGCGGCGAGGACGACGAGCTGCACGTCTGGTGACCGCTCCAGGTGGCGGACCATCGCCTGCTGGGTCCGGACGCAGGCCTCCGAGTAATAGGGAAGCGACATGACGGCACGGTCTCCCCCGGCAATGCATCGGGCCGGCAGGTCGAACCGGAGGGGAAGTTCCACCGCGGCAGCTTCCAGATAGGGTGCCATGTGCTCGGCATGGCTATCTCCCCACAGCAGCGCCCTTATGGTGCCCGGCCCCGCGTCCGCGCCGAAGGCGCAGGCGTGCGGGAGATCGGCCGCGAGAACCTGGGTTCGGTTACAGGGCCAGGCCCACATCACCTCCAGGCTCGCCATTGCCGCGAACTCAGGCGGCACGCGCTGCGGGAAGCCCTCTTGCCGGAAGACGATCAGGCCGAGCATGGCAAGGCCAACGGCCGCAGCAGTACCCGTGGGGATGACGATGAGGGCCGACGCCCTGATGCTGCGCACCGGACGCTCGACGAGCCGCCAGGACGCGAATGCGAGGCTCAGCGACAACAGGACGAGGACGATGGACTCCGGAATCGACGGCATTCCGCCACCGATATGATGGCGAAACAGGACCAGCACCGGCCAGTGCCACAGGTAGAGGCTGTAGGACAGCAGCCCCACTTCGCGAAGGGGCCGCAAAGACAGCACCCGCGCGACCATGGGCTTCACCCGGCTCGGCCAGACCAGAAGGGCGGCACCCAGACAGGGAAAAATTGCGTTGAATCCGGGGAAAGGATCCCGGTCGGTGAGCGCGAAGAAGCCCCAGGCGATCAGGCAGATCCCGGCGAGCGCCAAAAGCTCGGACCAGAATCGTGATGTGAGCGCCGGCAGGAACACGAGCAGGGCACCGAGGCCAAGCTCCCAGGCGCGGGCGAAGGGAAGGTAGAAGGCGGCCTTGATGTCGGCGGCCGCAAGGGTGATCGCCCAAAGGAAGCCCATGGCGACGAGAACAGCGGCGACGATGGCGGCGACAAGTGCGCTCCGCCGCGAAACCTGGAGCAGGATGAGGAGGAGCATGGGCCAGACGACGTAGAACTGCTCTTCGACCCCGAGGGACCACATGTGGAGGAGCGGCATGAGTTCCGCCGCTCTGTCGAAGTAGCCCGTACTGCCGAAGAAGTAGACGTTACCGAGCCCCAATGCCGAGAAGAACGCGCTCCGCCCCAGATCTGCGTAGTCCCCCGGCATGAGAACGAACCAGCCGCCAACGACAACCGCAATCAGCATCACGAGCATCGCGGGAACGATGCGGAGGATACGGCGGCGGTAGAAATCGAGCAGCCAGGCCGACAGGCCGCGATGGCGAGGCGATCGGCGGTCTTCAACCAGGGAGGCGGTGATCAGGTATCCCGAGAGAACGAAGAATATGTCGACGCCGGTGAATCCGCCGGGAATCGAGCGCACGCCATAGTGAAAGGCGACGACGGAGAGGACGGCGACGGCCCGGAGCCCGTCGATCTCCGGACGATACTCGCGAGCCCCTGGGGAAACCGCGAGAACCATGAGGTGACCCCACTGTCCACGAAACCCTAGGAGGCCGGCCCCCGATCCCCGTAGTATGCAAGGTACCACTCGACGAAGCGGTGCACGCCCTCGTCGACCGTCACCTGCGGGCGATAGCCGAGGACCGTCGCGAGATCGGCGACGTCGGCGTGGGTGTCGGGAACGTCGCCCGGCTGCATCGGCAGAAGCTCGCGCTCCGCCGTCCGGCCGAGGGCCTTTTCGAGCGCGACGATGTAGTCGGTCAGCACTACCGGGCGGCTGTTGCCGATGTTGTAGATGCGGAACGGCGCGCGGCTCGTCGCCGGATCGGGCCGGGCGCCGTCCCAGTCCGGATCGGGCGCCGCGATGGTGTCGCTCGCCCGGATGACGCCGGTCACGATGTCGTCGATATAGGTGAAGTCGCGCTTGTGGTTGCCGTAATTGAAGACGCGGATAGGCCGGCCTTCGAGGATGTTCCGCGTGAACGTGAACAGCGCCATGTCCGGCCGGCCCCACGGTCCGTAGACGGTGAAGAACCGCAGGCCGGTCGTCGGCAGCCCGAACAGCGAGGAATAGCTGTGTGCCATCAGTTCGTTCGCCCGCTTGGTCGCGGCGTAGAACTGGAGCGGATGGTCGGCGATCGCATGCTCGCTGAGCGGCATGGTGGTGTTGGCGCCGTAGACGCTCGAGCTCGACGCGTAGGTCAGGTGGGCGACCTGCGCGTGGCGGCAGGCCTCGAGGAGGTTGAGGAAGCCGACGAGGTTGCTTTCGACGTAGCTGTAGGGGTTCTCGATGCTGTGGCGGACCCCGGCCTGAGCGGCGAGGTTGATCACCCGGTCGAAGCGATGCGCGGCGAAGCAGGTCTCGACGGCGGCGCGATCGGCGAGGTTGGCGCGGATGAAGGCATAGGCGTCGCCGGCTCCCTCGGCGAGCTGGGCGAGGCGGGCCTCCTTGAGGCGGGGGTCGTAGTAGTCGTTGACGTTGTCGAAGCCGACGACCTCGTCACCCCGCGCGAGCAAGGCCCGCGTGACGTGAAAGCCGATGAAGCCGGCATTGCCCGTGACCAGGACTTTCAAGGAGCGGCTCCCGCGCTGTGACGGTTGGGGGAATTCAGGCCTTCACGATGTGGTCTGCGACGATGTTCCTGCGTCCGAAGGCATTCCGTGTATCGACCACGAGCCGGCTATGGGCGGCGATCAGGCCGTAATCGATGTCATCATGGTCGGTGACGAGCACGACGGCATCGTATCCGGCCAGGGCCTCGGCCGAGAGGGCGACCGACGGGCGACCGCGATAGACCGCGTGCTCCCGGGTCGGCGGCACGGTGGGCACGTGGGGGTCATGGAAGTCGAACCGCGTGCCGCGCGCATCGAGCAGATGCATGATCGCGAAGGCCGGGCTCTCGCGGATGTCGGCCACGTTCTTCTTGTAGGCGAGGCCGGCCAGCAGGACCCGTGCGGTGCCGAGCGACTTCGCCAGGCGCCGGTCCAGTTCCCGCTCGAGGCGTGAGACGACGTAGCGGGGCATGGCGAGGTTGATCTCGCCGGCCAGTTCGATGAAGCGCGTGGCGATGCTGTATTCGCGCGCCTTCCAGGTCAGGTAGAACGGATCGATCGGGATGCAGTGGCCGCCGAGGCCGGGGCCCGGATAGAACGGCATGAAGCCGAAGGGCTTGGTCGCCGCGGCGTCGATGACCTCCCAGACGTCGATGTCCATCGCGTCGTAGATGACCTTGAGCTCGTTGACGAGCGCGATGTTGACGGCGCGGAAGATGTTCTCGGTGATCTTGACCGCCTCGGCCGTGCGCGGCGAGGAGACCGGTACCACCCTCTCGACGACGCTCTCGTAGAACGCCGAGACGATCGACAGGGCCTCCGGTCCGTCGCCCGAGACGATCTTCGGGATCGTCGCGGTCCGGAAGCGATCGTTGCCGGGATCCTCGCGCGCGGGCGAGAAGCCGAGGAAGAAGTCCACGCCGCTGCGAGCCCCGCGCGCCTCGAGGATGGCCTTCACCACGCTCTCGGTGGTCCACGGCCAGGTGGTCGATTCGAGGATGATCGTCGCCCCGTCCTTGCGGTGGTCGGCGATTGTTTCGACCGTCTGCTCGACATAGCTGAGGTCCGGCTCGCGCTGCCGGGTGAGCGGCGTCGGCACGCAGATGATGATGATGTCGCAACCGGCCAGGCGTGCGAAGTCCGATGTCGGGGAGAACCGGCCGGCGTCGATCTCCCCGCGGAGCGCGTCCGCGCTCACCGCCTCGATATAGGAGGCGCCGTCGGCGAGCCGCGACACCTTCGTCCCGTCCACATCGAAGCCGAGGACGCGGAAACCGGACTTCGCCGCGGCGAGGGCAAGCGGCAGCCCGACATAGCCGAGGCCGATCACGCCGACGACCGCGGTACGGGCCCGGAGCTTCTCCAGGACCGGTCCGGTCGCGGAGGGATCGCGTGGTGTCTCGGCAAGCATGGCGGGAACGTCCTCTTGCCCGGCCCTTTCGGAACGCCGGGGTCTGAACAGCCTGTCGGGCTGGGTGAGTACGACGTTCGGGACCGCGGAAGCAAGGGAGCCGGGGAATTTCCCAGTGCGGCCGGGGCGGGAGCCTCGCCGGCGCGCCTGACCCGTGCCTTGCGACAACGCGCCATCCCCGGCCGTCCAAGCCGGCGCTGGCCTCGCATGCCCTCGCCGGACGATACTGTGCGAAGGGCCGCCGGTCGGCCCTGCCCTCGGACGGAGCGCTGCGTGCCGTGCTGATGAACCCGGGTCACGGGCCCCTCGGGGCGATGGACGGCCGCCGCCGAGTGCCTCGCCGATTGCCGGAAGCCGGACTGTGACGGGAGGCCAGGATTGACGGGACGGAAGGTGGTCGCGATTTCCGGCGGGATCGGCGGGGCGAAGCTCGCCCTCGGGCTCGCGCGCGTGCTCGAGCCGGGTTGCCTGACCGTGATCGCCAATACGGGGGACGATTTCCGCCACCTCGGGCTCGCCATCTCGCCCGACATCGACACCCTCACCTATGTCCTCGCGGGGCTCGACGATCCGGTACGCGGCTGGGGGCGCCGCGACGAGACCTGGAACTTCATGGCGGCGCTCGGCGCCATCGGCGGCGAGACCTGGTTCCAGCTCGGCGACGCGGATCTCGCGATCCATGTCGAACGCAGCCGGAGACTGGCGGCCGGCGAAACGCTTTCCGCGATCACCGCCGACATCGTCGCCCGGCTGGGCATTGCGAGCCGTGTCCTGCCAATGAGCGACCAGCCGGTCGCCACCCGCATCCTGACCGACGCAGGCTGGATGGACTTCCAGCCCTGGTTCGTCGGGCGGCGGTGCGAGCCGGCGGTGCGCGGCATCGCATTCGCCGGGGTCGAAGCCGCCCGCCCCGCGCCGGGCGTCGTCGCTGCGATGACGGCGGAGGATGTCGCGGCGATCGTGATCTGCCCCTCCAACCCCTTCGTCTCGGTCGATCCCATCCTCGCCGTGCCGGGCATCCGGGCGGCGCTGGAGGCGGCATCCGCGCCGGTCGTGGCCGTCACGCCGATCATCGGCGGGGAAGCGGTGAAGGGGCCGACCGCGAAGATGATGCGGGAGCTCGGCGCCACGCCGAGCGCCGCCGCCGTCGCCGCGCGCTATGCCGGCATCGCCGATGTCTTCGTGGGCGATGTCGTCGATGGCCGGCTCGCGGTCCCGCCCGGCATGGGGCTGGTCCTCGCACAGACATTGATGCGATCCCTCGACGACCGCGAGCAACTGGCGCGCGCCGTCCTCACCGCGGCCGAGAGGGCCGCTTCGGGACGCGACGGGTGATCCGGGCGGTCGTCCCGATGAAGGCCCTCGGCGCGGCCAAGCAGCGGCTCGCGCCAGCCTGTCCGCCCGACCTGCGCCGGGCGCTCGCCGTGGCGATGCTGCGGGATGTGCTCGAGACTCTCGCCGCGGCGCCCGGCCTCGACGGCATCGTGGTGGCGAGCCCCGATCCGGACGTCGCTGCGATCGCGGCCGCGTACGGGGCGCGCTTCGAGGGCGATGCGGGCGGCGGTTTGACGGCCGCCGTGACCGCGGCGGGTCGTCGCCTCGCTATGGGGGGCACTGTCGCGATGCTGGTGGTTCCCGGCGACGTCCCGGCCACAACGCCCGACGAGATCACGGCCGTTCTCGGGGCGTATCGCGACGGGCACGACTTCGTCATCGTGCCGGCGCATGACGGGCGGGGGACGAACGGCATCCTTGTCGCGCCGCCCGATGCTGTGCCCTTCGCCTACGGCGAGGACAGCTTTGCCGCGCACCTTGCCGCGGCCCGGCGGTCGGGCCTGTCCCCGCGGGTCCTGCCGCTTCCCGGCCTCGGGCTCGACGTCGACCACCCCGGGGATCTGCCGCGCCTTGCAGCATTGCCCGGCGCCGCCGGCACCCGACGGCTTCTCGCGGCGCACGGCCTGCTTGCGCCCACGACGGCGGCCTGAACGGATTTCGCTAGGCTGCGATGTGCCGGAAGGCCGCGACCACCTCTTCGTAGACGCTTCGCTTGAACGGCACGATCAGGTCCGGCAGGCGATCGAGCTTCTCCCAGCGCCATTCGGTGAACTCGGACTGGTGTTGTCCGCCCCCCGGCGCGAGCACGTTGATCTCGGCGTCCTCGCCCTCGAAGCGAAGCGCGAACCACTTCTGCTGCTGGCCCCGGTAGCGGCCGTTCCAGGAGGTGGGCACGAGTTCGACCGGCAGGTCGTAGGTGAGCCATGCCGGCGCCGCCTCGATCAAGCGGGCATGCCGGACGGAGGTCTCCTCGTACAGTTCGCGGAGCGCCGCCTGATAGGGATCCTCGCCGGGGTCGAGGCCGCCCTGGGGCATCTGCCACCAGTGCCCCTTGCCCTCGCCCTCCGCATCCTCGTCGGAGCGCCGGCCGATCCACACCAGACCGTCCCGGTTGAACAGCGCCACGCCGACGCAGGGACGATAGGGGAGTTTCTCGATGTCGGCGGTTGGCATGGCGGGCTCCGGGAGGCGGCGTTCGGTGGTCCCTGATACAAGAAGGCCGGCGGGGTGACCACCGGCCTCTCTTGCGGGAAGAGCGAGGGCGGATGACCGCCCCCCTTTCCGCGTCAGTTCGGGATGCCGACGCTGGGGTCCGGCGGGTAGGCGCTGTTGACCTGCAGCCCGCGCAGCAGGTCGAGCGCGTAGTTGAGCTGCTTGTCGTCCTTGGGGTCCGGCGGCACGTAGGCGAGCGAACCGGATTCCTCCACGGGTTCATTGCCGGCCTCGACATCCTGGCTCTGCAGGTGGCCCTTGAGGTCGGCCTCGCCACGCGGCTCCGTCCGCCCCATCTGCTCGGCCAGTTCGGGCGGCAGCTCCTGGATCACCTCGATGTCCGGATCGAATCCCTTGGCCTGGATCGACCGGCCCGACGGCGTGTAGTAGCGCGCCGTCGTCAGCCGGAGCGCGCCATTGGCGCCGAGCGGGATGATCGTCTGAACCGAACCCTTGCCGAACGACCGGGTGCCGACGATCGTGGCACGGCGGTGGTCCTGAAGGGCGCCCGCGACGATCTCGGACGCCGAGGCGGATCCGCCATTGACCAGGATGATGACCGGCTTGCCGTCGGTGAGGTCGCCGTTCCGGGCGTTATAGCGCTGGGTCTCCTCGGCGTGACGGCTCCGGGTGGACACCACTTCGCCGCGGTCGAGGAACGCATCGGATACCGCGATCGCCTGGTCGAGGAGGCCGCCGGGGTTGTTGCGGAGGTCGATGATCCAGCCCTTCACTTTTTCGGCACCGATCTCGGTCCGGAGCTTTTCGATGGCGGATTTGAGGCCGTCATAGGTCTGCTCGTTGAAGGTCGTCACGCGCACGTAGCCGACATCCTCCTCGGCGCGCGAGCGCACCGACTGGATGGTGATCTGCTCGCGGATCAACTCCACGTCGAAGGGCTTCTCGGCGCCTTCGCGGGTGATGGTCAGCGTGATCGGCGTGTTGACCGGGCCGCGCATCTTCTCCACCGCCTCGTTGAGGCTGAGGCCCTCGATGACCTCCCCGTCGAGCGCGGTGATGAGGTCGTTGGCGAGGATTCCGGCGCGCGCCGCAGGGGTGTCGTCGATCGGCGAAACGACCTTGATGACCCCCTCCTCCATGGTCACTTCAATCCCCAGGCCACCGAACTTGCCGCTGGTCTGAACCTGCATGTCCTTGAAACTCTTGGGACTCAGGTAGCTCGAATGGGGATCGAGCCCGGCCAGCATGCCGTTGATCGCCGATTCGATCAGGATGTTCTCGTCCGGGGTCTCGACATAGTCGGAGCGGACACGCTCGAACACGTCGCCGAACAGATTGAGCTCGCGGTAGGTGTCCGCCGAGGCCGCGATGGCCTCGCTTCCCGAGAGAATCCGCGTCTGGGTGGCGGTCACGGCGAGCAGCGCGCCGAGTGCGACACCGGCAAGAAGGAGAGAGGCTTTGCGTATCATCCGCCGACCTTTTCGTCACTGGTGGCGGCCCACCATGGGGCCGGATCTATCGAAGCACCGTCTTTCCGGAACTCGATATAGAGTACGGGCTGGGTCGAAACTATGTCCGCCGGGTCAGCGCTCGCCAGTTTTCGTGATGCCATTGTCGCGACTGGCTCACCGGCGAGGACAAACTGGCCAAGCTGGACGTCGATCTCATCCATGCCTGCCAACAACACATGATATCCGTCGCCCGCGTTGATGATCAAGAGTTCTCCGTAGCTGCGGAACGGGCCGGCATAGACCACCCAGCCATCGGCGGGGGAGGAGACCTGGCCGCCGGGCCGGGTCTCCATCGACATGCCGAGCGTCTTGCCGCCGACGTCGTCGTC
Organism: Pseudomonadota bacterium; assembly: GCA_023433185.1. The sequence goes on from JAEZEN010000003.1 coordinate 16,342, forward strand.
CGCGCCGAAGCCGCGCACGATCCGGCCGCTGGCCGGCAGCGGCAGCAGGCCCTTGGCATCCGCGAACGATACGGCGGGCGCCAGGCGGTCGGGATTGCCAAGGGAGGCCGGCGCGGGCCGGTCCTCGCCCTCCGCCGCGGCGCGCTGGCGGTTGCGTTCGGCGGCGGCCTCCGCCTCCGCCCTGGCCTGGATCGACGCCTCGATCTCGCGCTCCATGCCGGCGATCAGATCCTTGAGGCTCGTCGCCTGGGCTGCGAGCTGCTCGGCGCGGCGTTCCTCGTCCTGGAGCGCGGCAGCCGACCGGGCCCGATCGGTACGGCGCTGCGCGACGAGGAGCTGGATACGCGCACGTTCCTCGGCAAGCGTGGCCGCATCCCCCGCCAGCCGGTCGCGCTCGGCCTCGATCTCGGCGCGGAGCGATTCCATCGCCCGAAGGTCCGCCGCGAGCAGGTTGGCCGCCTCCCGCAGCTCGGGCACCACCGCTCCGAGAAGGATGGCGCTGCGCACGGAGGAAAGCGCATCCTCGGGCCGCACGAGCATCGCCGGCGGCGGACGGTGGCCGATGCGCTGCAGCGCGGCCAGAACCTCGGTCAGAACCTCGCGGCGCTCGAGCAGCGACGCCTTCAGTGCCGCCTCGTTGCCTGACAGCGCGGCAAGGCGCCGCTCCGTCTCGGCAATCTGCTCCTCCAGATCCTGGACGCGCCGGCTGGTGTCGAGGAGGGCCTCGGTGAGGGTCGCGCGATCCTTGTCGAGGGCCTCGATCTCGCTCCGGAGCTGGGCCAAGCGTTCGCGGGAAACGGCGATGTCGCCCTCGATCGACTGGAGCTCCGCACGCCTTGCGTCGGAATCGGCCGTGCCGGCCTCCTGGGCATGGACGACGCCCGCTCCCGCAGCGAGTGCCGCGGCGAGCAACATCGCCGTCCATCGTCTTCGAGACCTGCCCACGCGCCGGGAGTCCCCTGCCGGATCACACGGAGCCGACCCTAGGACGGAGGGGATTAACGCTCTGTCAACCAAGGCCGGAACCGCCACGATGATCCCGCGGGATTGAGGCGGAAGCGCGGTCTCTCAGTCCCGGTGATAGGGGTGGCCGGAGAGGATGGTGACGGCGCGGTAGAGCTGTTCCGCGAGGAGGATGCGCACGATCTGGTGGGGCCAGGTCATGGCGCCGAAGGCGAGGCGCAGGTCGGCTCGTTCCAGCACCGCGTCGCCGAGGCCGTCAGCACCGCCGATGGCGATCCCGAGGTCGCGGACCCCGCCGTCCCGCCAGCCGGCGATGCGGTCGGCGAAGGCGCGGCTGTCGAGGGCCCTGCCGCGCACGTCGAGGGCGACGAGCCTTGCCGC
>JAEZEN010000120.1 GCA_023433185.1 Pseudomonadota bacterium
CCCGGCGCCCCCCCGCCACCGCCGGGTCGGTGAGTTCATGGTCCTCGACGGTGCCGACGATCGCCTGCGCCTCGACCCACGCATCGTCCGCGTCCCCCACCGCGATGTCCGTCCCCACCGGGGCATCGCCCCCCGGCAGGTCACCCTGGCGCATCCGCTCGGGCGCCTCGGGCAGGAACTGGACGATCAGGCCGCCGGCCCGCCATGCCCGCTGCATCGTGCCGCCGTCGCGCTGGATGATCTCGCCGACCGCGAGCCGGACGCGCGTCGGAATCTGCTCCGACTGGCGGAAATAGGTGTGCGCCGCGTTCTCCAGGCCCTGCCCTTCCAGCGGCACCACGCCCTGGTAGCGGCTCATCCACCCGCCCGGATCGATGGTCATCGCGAGCGTGCCGCGACCCAGCAGCGCCGCCGGATCGGCGTCGCCGGCGGCGACCGCCTCGGCGACGCGGGCCTTGTCGTAGCGTGCATAGGCGCGCACCGCCCCGGTCGTCCGGTAGTCGGCGACCAGCATGTCGACCGCGCCGTCGGTCTCGGTCTGGAGAATGAACCTGCCGTCGAACTTGAGCGACGAGCCGAGCAGCACCGCCAGCACCACCGCCTCGCCGACGAGCCGCGCGACGACATCGGGATAGGCATGCCGGGCAAGCAGGGCGTCGATCGCGGGACCCATCTGGATCGCCCGGCCGCGCACGTCGAGCGGGGCCACCTCGAAGGGCAGCACCGCATCGTCGCCCGCCGGACGCGGGCGCTCGCCGCCGCCGCCCGCGGTCACGCCGCGGGGTTCCAGCCGAACACCCAGGCGAGGATGCCCTTCTGGGCATGCAGCCGGTTCTCCGCCTCGTCGAACACCACCGACTGCGGGCCGTCGATCACTTCGGCGGTGACCTCCTCGCCGCGATGCGCGGGCAGGCAGTGCATGAAGATCGCGTCCGGCCGGGCGAGCCCCATCAGACGGCGGTTGACCTGGTAGGGCTGGAGAAGGTTCTGGCGGCGCTCGGCCTCGTCGTCGCCCATCGAGACCCAGGTGTCCGTCACCACGCAATCCGCGCCGTCCACGGCGGCCTCCGGGTCGGTGGTCACCGCCACATCGGCGCCGCTGGCCGCGATCCAGTCCATCAGGGCCTGCTTCGGCGCAAGCTCGGGCGGGGAGGCGACGCGGACCGAGAAGCCGAGCCGGCCCGCGGCATGGACCCACGAGGTGAGTACGTTGTTGGCATCTCCGAGCCATGCCACGGCCTTGCCGTCAATCCGGCCGCGATGCTCCTCGAAGGTCATCACGTCGGCCATGATCTGGCACGGATGGGAATGCGGCGTGAGCCCGTTGATGACGGGGATCGAGCCTGCCTCGGCCAGCTCGGTCACGATGCGGTGGTCATGGGTGCGGATCATGATCGCATCGACGTAGCGTGACATGACCTTCGCCGTGTCCGACAGCGTCTCGCCGCGACCGCGCTGCATCTCCTGCCCGGCAAGGACGATCGTCTCGCCGCCGAGCTCGCGCATCGCCACGTCGAAGGAGACGCGGGTCCGCGTCGAGGGCCGGTCGAAGATCATGGCGAGCGTGCGCCCGGGCAGCGGCCGCACCGCCCCGGGCATGCGGCGCTCGGCCTTCAGCCGGCGGCTCTCGTCGAGGAGCGCACGGAGTGTCGTACCGTCGAAATCGGCAAGGTCGAGGAAGTGCCGTACCATGGCTCAGCCCGCCTTGGCCTGCTCGAGGGCGGACAGGGCCGCATCGAACCGGCGCACGCCTTCGTCGAGTTCTGCCTCGCTGACGATCAGCGGCGGCAGCAGCCGTATGACGTTCTCGCCGGCGCCGACGCCGAGGAGATCGTGGTCGCGCATGGCGGCGCCGATCTCGGCCACCGGCACCTTGCAGCGCACGCCGACTAGAAGGCCCTCCCCCCGCACCTGGTCGACGAGGTCGGGATGGGAGTCGACGACCTCAGCGAGGCGCTGCTTGAAATAGAGGCCCTTCTGCCGGACGTCGTCGAGGAACCCGTCGGCGAGGATCACGTCGAGAACCGCCTGGCCGACGGCCATCGCCAGCGGATTGCCGCCGAAGGTCGAGCCGTGGGTGCCCGCGGTCATGCCGCGCGCCGCCTCGGCAGTCGCGAGGCAGGCCCCGATCGGGAAGCCGCCGCCGATGCCCTTGGCAGCGCAGAGGATGTCGGGCGTGACGCCCGACCATTCGTAGGCGAAGAGCCTGCCGGTGCGGCCGATGCCGGTCTGCACCTCGTCGAATACCAGCAGCAGGCCATGATCGTCGCACAGTTCGCGGAGCGCGCGGAGAAATGGCCCGGGTACGAGACGCACGCCGCCCTCGCCCTGGATCGGCTCGACGATGATCGCCGCCGTCTCGGGCCCGATCCGTGCCTTGACCGCATCGAGATCGCCGATCTCGACCTGGTCGAACCCCTCGGCCGGGGGGCCGTAGCCCTCGAGATACTTGGCGTTCCCGGTCGCGGCGAGCGCGGTCAGGGTCCGGCCATGGAAGGCACCGGCGAAGGTGATGATCCGGTAGCGCTCGGGATGGCCACCAACGAACTGGTAGCGGCGCGCCGTCTTCAGCGCGCACTCGACCGCCTCGGCGCCCGAATTGGCGAAGAACACCTTGTCGGCGAAACTTGCGCGGCAGAGCGTCTCGGCGAAGCGCTCCTGTTCCGGGATCCGGTAGAGGTTTGAGACGTGCCAGAGTTTGCCGGCCTGCGCCGTCAGCGCCGCAACGAGCGCGGGATGCGCATGACCGAGCGAATTCACCGCGACGCCGCTCGCGAAATCGAGCATGCGTCGGCCGTCCGTGGTCGTCAGCCAGGCCCCATCGCCGCGCTCGAAAGCGATCGGGGCACGCGCAAAAGTATCAAAGAGCGGCGAGCGGTCCATTGTCCGCCTCGTATGGGAAAAGGTCCGAAAATACCAAGGAGTGCCGCCGTAGGGCGGCAC
>JAEZEN010000279.1 GCA_023433185.1 Pseudomonadota bacterium
CGTCGGCGCGCCGGGGCTCGGCGAGGGGCTTGGCCTTCTGGAGCCAGGCCGGCTTCGAATAGGCGGCGACGCCCTCGCGTCCGCCCTCACGGCCATAGCCGGATTCCTTCATGCCGCCGAAGCCTGCCGAGGCGTCGAAGAGGTTGGTCGCGTTGATCCAGACCACGCCGACCCTGAGCTTCGGGGCGATGTCGAGGGCGAGGTTAAGCGACTCCGACCAGACGCTCGCGGCAAGCCCGTATTCGGTGTTGTTGGCGAGCTGCACCGCCTCGTCGGGGGTGCGGAACGACATCGCCACCAGCACCGGGCCGAAGATCTCGACGCGGGCACAGGTCTGTGCCGGCTGGACGTTGGTCATCAGCGTCGGCGGAAAGTAGAGGCCCTTGCCGGGTACGTCGCATTTCGCCTGGAAGACCTCGGCGCCCTCGGCCTGGCCCTGTGCCACCAGAGCCCGGATCCGTTCGAGTTGGACCGGCGCGACCACCGCGCCGACATCGATCGCCTTGTCGAGCGGCGGGCCGACGCGGAGCGTCTGGAGGCGGGCCTTGAGCTTGCCGATGAAGGCGTCGTGGATCGATTCCTGGACGAGGAGGCGCGAGCCGGCGCAGCACACCTGGCCCTGGTTGAACCAGATCGCGTCGACCACGCCTTCCACCGCCGAATCGAGGTCGGCATCGTCGAAGACGATGAACGGCGACTTGCCGCCGAGCTCGAGCGTGAGGGACTTGCCCGAGCCGGCGGTCGCCTCGCGGATCTTCCGCCCGACCTCGGTCGAGCCGGTGAAGGCGATCTTGTCGACGCCGTCATGGCGCACGATCAATTCGCCCGTCGTCCCGTCGCCGGTGACGATGTTGACGACGCCCGGCGGCACGCCCGCCGCCTGGCAGATCTCGGCGAAGAGGACGGCGGTGAGCGGGGTGTACTCGGCGGGCTTCAGGACCACCGTGTTGCCGAACGCCAGGGCCGGGGCGATCTTCCAGGCGAGCATGAGGAGCGGGAAGTTCCACGGGATGATCTGGCCGCAGACGCCGACCGGCACGCGGTCGGGAAACTCCTGCGCCATCAGTTCGGCCCAGCCGGCATGGTGGTAGAAGTGGCGGGCGACCAGCGGCACGTCAATGTCGCGGGTCTCGCGGATGGGCTTGCCGTTGTCGAGCGCCTCGACGACCGCGAAGAGCCGGCTGTTGCGCAGGATCATGCGGGCGATCGCGTAGAGCACGCGGGCGCGCTCGTGGCCGGGCCGCGCGGCCCATTTGGCCGCCGCCTTCCGCGCCGCGGCGACCGCGTCGTCGACGTCGTCGGCCCCGGCCTCCGCGACCCGGGCAAGGACATCGCCGGTCGCGGGGTCGGTGGTGTCGAAGAAGCGGCCGGACTTCGGAGCGCGCCAGGCACCGCCGATATAGAGGCGGGTGCCCTCGGCATGGCGGGCGAGCCAGGCGCGCGCTTCCGCGTCGCTTTCCGGCGCCGGGCCGTACTGGAGGTCGTCGAGGATTTCGGCAACGGACATGGTCTCTGCTCGTCTTCTCAGGCGGCGGCGGCGTCGAGCCGGCCGCCGGCCTCGGTCATGAACTGGCGGGTCGTGGCGTCGCCCTCGGCGTTGCGCGCGGCGCGAAGAGCGGGCAGCGCTTCGGGGCCGTGCGTCTCGAGCGCGAGGGTGAGCCACCGGCGGGTGTCGGCCGAAGGGCTGGCAAGCCCCGCCGCGATCGCCGGCAGGCAGGCAGGCGGGACGTGTCCGAGGATGGTCGCATAGGCGGACTGCGCCTGCGCAATGTCGTCCGACGTGTCACCGTCCCAGGCCGGGAGCGCCGCGCGTTCGGCCGAAAGGTCTTCGATGAGGGCGATGGCCTCCGCCACCTCGAGCGGTCCGCAGCTCCGGCCGATGGCGGTCAGCCGCTCCGCCGGCGTGGGGGCCCAGGGCGACAGCCCGGCCCGTGCCGCGCGGAGGGCCTCGCGGATGGTCGCGACTGTCATCACGCGATGCCGTGGCGATCGAAGGAGGCGTAGCGGCCGGTGACGAAATGCTCGAGCTGGCGCTCGATGTCGGCGAGCAGCGAGGAAGCCCCGATGCGAAAGAGTCCCGGCTGGAGCCAGGCATTGCCGAGTTCCTCCTTCATCAGGAACTCGTAGGTCATCACGTCCTTGGCGGTGGCGATGCCGCCGGCCGGCTTGAAGCCGACCACATGGCCGGTCATCTCGCGATAGGTCCGGATGGCGCGCAGCATGACCAGCGCCACGGGGATGGTCGCGTTCACCCCTTCCTTGCCGGTCGAAGTCTTGATGAAGTCCGAGCCGGCCATCATCGCCACCATCGAGGCCTTGCCGACGTTCCGGAGCGTGCGCAGGTCGCCGGTGCCGAGGATGGTCTTCATGTGCGCCGGGCCGCAGGCCTCCTTGAAGGCGCGGACCTCGTCATAGAGCGCCTGCCAGTTGCCGGTCAGCACATGCTCGCGGGTGATGACGGTGTCGATCTCGTCGGCGCCGTCGGCGACCGAGGCCTCGATCTCGCGGAGCCGCGTCTCGAACGGCGCGAGGCCGGCGGGGAAGGCGGTCGACACCGCGGCCACCGGGATGTCGGAGCCCTCCAGCGCCGCCTTCGCGGTGGCGACGAAGCGGTGGTACACGCACACCGCACCGACCGTCAGGCGCCGGTCGCCGAGGCCGAGCGCCGCCTTGATGTCGTCGCGGAGCGGGTGGCGCGCCTTGGCGCAGAGCCGCTCGACGCGGCCCGCCGTGTCGTCGCCGGACAGCGTTGTGAGGTCGATGCACTCGAGCGCGCGCAGGACCCACGCCGCCTGCCATTCCTTCTTGACCGTGCGCCGGCCGGGAAGGGGGGCGGCGCGCCGCTCGACGGCGGAGAGGTTGACCCGCACCGCCTCGACCGGCTCGGCGTCGAAGGCGATACCGGGATTGTCCGGATGCTCCGGCAGCGCGTTCGGCAGATGGTGGACGGAGGCAGGTTCGCTGGGTGCGGTCGAGGGCATGGATCGGATCCGTTTCGGGCTTCGCCCCTCCCATAGCACATCGGCGCCGCGCGGGAAGGCAGGGGCATGCCGGTTGGAGTGGCCTCCGGGAAGTCTCGGGGCCGGCCCCTTGCCGCGGGTAGCTACCGGTAGCTATATTGAACCCATGAACAACCCCCGCCGCCAGTCCGCCCCCACTGTCGTCTCTATGAAGGAGGCCAAGAACCGCCTCACCGAACTGGCACGCCGTGTCGAAGCCGGCGAACGGGTGACGATCACTCGGAACGGCGAGCCGGTGGTCGATCTGGTGCCACACGTTGCGAAGGGGGGGATCAATTGGGAGGCCCTCGAGGCGTACAAGCGCGAGCACGGTGTCGATCGGATCGTCGATTGGGTGGCGGAAGACTTCGACGATCCGCTACCTGAGGACTTTCTGATCAGGCCGCTGCCGTGACGGCCCTGCTTCTCGACACTCACATCGTTCTCGGATTGATCGGCAGCGGCGACCAGGCAATCCCGCCGACGATCCGGCGCGTGGTCGAGGCTGCCGATGCAGGTCGCACCGTGAGCGTCGCCTCGATATGGGAGATCGCGATCAAGCATCGGCTGGGCCGTCTGCGCCTCACGACGGACCCGGGGACGCTCCCGGCCCTCTTCGTCGGGATCGGCCTTTCACTCCTGCCTATCGACCACCGTCATGCCCTGGCGGCAGTGGAGCCGGAGCCGGCGACGCGCGACCCCTTCGACCGGCTGCTGCTCGGCCAGTGTCAGGTCGAGGGCATGCGGCTGGTGACCATCGACCGCGTGCTCGCCGCCCACCCTCTGGCATGGACCAGCGGGTAGGTTCCGCC
>JAEZEN010000283.1 GCA_023433185.1 Pseudomonadota bacterium
CACCGGCGCCGTGCTGGCCGTCGACGGCGGCCAGACCGCCTCGGTCTGACGGCCGGCTCAGGCCGGCTCGCCGGCGAGCAGGTCCGCGATCGCCGGGTCGGCGAGCAGGTCGTCGCGGACGGCATCGGGCAATGCCTCCAGCGGCGGCCTGAGGTTGCCCCAGAAGGCCTCGCCGGTGCGCGCGGCGATCACCGCCTTCACCGCCGGCATCAGGCCGCGGCCCTCGACCGCCTTCCGGACGGCGTTGAGGCCGGCCTGGAGCGCGTCGGCATCGTCTTCCTGCCAGCGGTCGTAGAGGCGGCGGATGCCCGCGGCGTTGATGTTGGCGCTCGCCGAGATGCAGCCGGCCGCGCCGGCGCGGAGCGCCTCGAGCAGATAGCCCTCCGAGCCCGGGAAGATGGCGAGGCCCGGGAACGCCTCGATCATGCGGAGCGTGTTGGCCTTGTCGCCCGAGGAGTCCTTCATGCCGACGACGATCCCGGGAAAGGCCTCGACCAGCCGTCGGACCAGCGCCTCCGACCAGCCGACCAGGGCGATCGGCGGGATGTGGTAGAGCATGATCCGCGGCACGTGCGCGCCGCAGCCCTCGATGAGCCGGGCGACGAAGGCGAACAGCCCCTCGTCGGTGGCCTTGCGGTAGTAGAACGGCGGCAGCAGCAGGACACCCGCGGCGCCGATCTCGCCGGCATGGCGGGTGAGGGCGATGGCGTCGCCCAGCGCGCAGGCCCCGGTGCCGGGCAGCAGACGTTCGGCGGCGATCCCGGCGGCGAGGTGCGCGTCGATGCTGCGCCGGCGCTCGTCGAGTGTCTGCGAGTTGGCCTCGCTGGTGGTGCCGAGGATGGCGAGCCCGTGCGCCCCGTCCTCCAGGAGGCGCTGCGAATGGCGGACGAGAGCCGCCTCGTCGATGCTTTCATCGTCGCGGAACGGCGTGGCGACGGGCGGCCAGAGACCGGCGAGGGGGATTGGCATGACGATCGGATCCCAAAGATGCGTGGCGTCCGGCGACCCTAGCAGGCCCCGGCGCCGGCCCAAACCCGTCCCGGATCGCGATCGGCGTGTACCGAATGTCGCGACCACTGCCGCTCCCTGGCCATGCAAATCGGCGTGATCCCGCACTTTCGGGGGTTCCGCCCGCGCCGATCGGACTGGTCCGGCGCGCCGGGGAATGCTAACGGAATGGCCTGAGACCGTGTCCGGCGAGGCCGGCGCGCCCGGGGAAGGCCTGCCTTTCCAAAGGCCCGTCGGTGCGTCTCGTCGGATGACCCCAGGAGGCGGACGTGAAGGGATTCGTTAACGTTACCGTTTTGCAGACGGCGCTCGCCGGCAGCATTGTCGTCGGCCTGGCTACGGCCGCCGGGGCGCAGTCCTACGAGCTGATCGAGGCGGCCAAGGGGGAGGGCAGGCTCACCACGATGGCCCTGGCCGAGGACTGGTGCGGCTACGGCGCGCTGAAGGACGGCTTCGAGACCAAGTACGGCATCGACATCGTCGACCTCAACGCCAATGCCACGTCGGCGGAGCAGTTCGAGGCGCTCCGCGCCGACGCCGAGCGGGACGACCGCGAGGGCCCCGACGTCGTCGACGTGACGATTGCCGTCGCCGCCCAGGCGGCTGCCGCCGGCCTCACGCAGCCCTACAGGGTCGCGACCTGGGACTCCATTCCCGACGACCTCAAGCACCCCGAGGGCCTCTGGACCGGCGACTATTTCGGCGTGATCGCCTTCGAAGTGAATGCCGACGCCGTGAAGACCCTGCCGGAGGACTGGGCCGACCTGCTCGGCGACGAATACTCCAAGTCGGTGGCGCTGGCCGGCAGCCCGAATGCGTCGGTGCAGGCGCTGCAGGGCGTCCTTGCCGCGGGCCTGTCGCGCACCGACGGCGATGTCTCCGGGGCGGCCGAGGCTGGCATGGAGTTCTTCGCCGAACTGAACGCGAACGGCAACTTCCTGCCGGTCGCCGGCAGTGCCGCGACCGTCGCCGACAAGAGCACGCCGATCCTCGTCCGCTGGGATTATCTCGCCCTCAAGGATCGCGACGCGCTCAAGGCCGACGGGCCGAAGGTCGAGGTCGTCATCCCGAAGTCCGGCGTGGTGGGCGGCGCCTTCGCCCAGGCCATCAGCGCCAACGCCCCGCATCCCAATGCGGCCAAGCTCTGGCTCGAGTACCTCTATTCCGACGAGGGACAGCTCGCATGGCTGTCGGCCTATTGCCGCCCGGTGCGGATCAAGGACCTCCTCGATGGCGGCAAGGTGCCTGAGGACGTTGCCGCGACGATGCCGCCGGCCGAGGCCTACGAGGGGGCGGTGTTCCTGATGCCGGAGGAGCAGATCGGTGCCGGCACGGCGATCAGCGAGCAGTGGGAGGCGACCGTCGGCGCCGAGGTCACGCGGTAGCCGGTATCGGCATCACGGGTCGGTGTATCCCTCGACGCGGAGCGCGAGGCGCAGCGCTGCGGGATCGGCGGTGAAGTAGAGGCCGCCGGTCTCCTCGGAATGCTGGGCGATGAAGTCGAAGGTCGCCGAGCTCTCCTCGATGACGGCGCCGTCCTCGTTCCGCAACTCGCCGCGCACGGTGACATTGGCGCCGGTCACCTTGCCGTGGTTGACGACGCGGATCGGCACGAGGAACGTGCCGGTCGCGAGCCGGACGGGAGGCCCGCCCGCGACGGCGATTCCCGGCTGCGAGCGGCTCGGGCTGGTGAGGCCCTCGTAGACCAGGAAGCCGAGAATCGTGGCCAGGATGGCACCGCCGATCGCGGCGGCGACCCACTCCCAGGCCGACGTGCCGGAATCGTCGTCCTCCGCCTCGCCCTCGGTCGGTGGCGGGGGTCTCCTGGCCCGTCCCGGGGCGGATCGCTTGCGTGCCGATGCGGTTTTTCGTGCCATCAGAGGACCAGCCGTGCGGCCGCAGCGCCCACTGCGCCGGGGAATGAGAGAACGATGAGGGTGCTGAGAAGCTCGCCCGGCGAAAGGCCGTCGATCCGCCCGAACACCCAGAGCAGGAAGAGGCTGGCGGCGAGGACGATCACGTAGCCGACCACCGTGAAGCGGAGAAACAGACCGAGGCCGGTCGCGCCCGGCCGGACATGGACCGGCTCGCGGATCGCGACGAAATAGACGAAGACGTGCATGATCGCCAGGGAAACGATCACCAGGGCGATCTCGCGCCATGGTCCGATGGTGTGGGCGATACGCATGACCTCGTCGGTCGGCGCGACGCTGAGCGACAGGAATAGCGCGCCGACAAACATCAGGAAGAGTTCACCGAGATAGGCCGGATGCGTCTTGCGTCGTCGTTCGACGCCCTCCGGCTGTTCGCCGAGCTGGCTCCGCGAGAGCATCGCGCCGATGCTGCCGGGAACGATCTGGATGCCGATCCTGCCGATGATCTCCCGCGCCGCCATGTCGCGCCCGATCAGGCCGAACAGGTAGAGAAAGAAGGCCGCAAGGATTGCCGCGACGCCGATCGCGACAAGGGAATCGGCGAGGTGATCGACGAGGCGCGAGCTTTCCCGGAAGCCCACATAATGGGCGAGACCGACGAGAAGGACCGGCGTCAGGCCGAGGAGAATCGCCAGCCGCAGCGGGTCCGCCGCGTGGCCGAGCGTCCACAGCTCCATCGTCATCAGCATCGGAATGCCGAAGATGAGCGCCCCGCCGAAGGCGCGCGCGATTCCAACCAGAAGGGGCTTGTCGGGCCATTTCACGCCGCAACCAATGCTCCACGGCGCGCTCCGGCGCAATCCGCCGGACGGAATGCGTGAAACCCGGGAGGTTCACGGAACGTTTTACCACCCTCGACACGAGGGTCCCCGGGGCGGTAAGGTTCCAGGGCGGGCAAAGGGCGCGGAAGGGGCGCAGGCGATCATGCGAGAGAGCACGAAGTACCTTCTGGACGAGTCGCGCTTGCCCAGAACCTGGTACAACATCGTCGCGGACCTGCCGGTGGCCCCGCCGCCGATGCTCAACGCGGAAACCCGGAAGCCGGTCACTGCGGACGACCTGCTGGCGCTGTTTCCCGAGACCGTCATCGCGCAGGAATTCGCCACCGAGCGCGACATAGAGATTCCGCAGCCGGTGCGCGACGTCTACCGGCAGTGGCGGCCGTCGCCGCTCTACCGTGCGCACCGCCTAGAGAAGGTGCTCGACACTCCGGCCCGCATCTATTTCAAGTACGAGGGTGTCTCGCCGACCGGCAGCCACAAGCCGAACACCTCGGTGGCGCAGGCCTTCTACCACAAGGAGTCGGGCGTCACCCGCCTCGCGACCGAGACCGGCGCGGGCCAGTGGGGGTCGTCCCTGGCGTTTGCCGGCAGCCTGTTCGGGCTCGACGTCGACATCTACATGATCCGCGCGTCCTTCGAGCAGAAGCCCTATCGCAGGGCGATGATGGAGAGTTACGGCGCCCGCTGCCTTGCGTCCCCGTCGGCCGAGACCGTCGTCGGCCGCGCCACCCTTGCCCGGAAGGCCGACCACCGCGGCTCCCTCGGCCTTGCCATGTCCGAGGCCGTCGAGGTTGCCCGCCGCCGCGACGACACCGGCTATGCGCTCGGCTCGGTCCTCAACCACGTCGTCCTCCACCAGACCGTCGTCGGCATCGAGGCCATGGCGCAGATGGAGATGACGGACGACTACCCCGATATCGTCATCGGCTGCACCGGGGGCGGCGCCAATTTCGCCGGGCTCGCGTTCCCCTTCATCGGCGCCGGGCTCCGCGGCGGACGGAAGGTGCGCGTGATCGGCGTCGAGCCGGCGGCCTGCCCGAGCCTCAGCCGGGGCACCTATGCCTATGACTACGGTGACGCGGGCCATCTGCTGCCCCTTGTCAAGATGCACACCCTCGGCTCCAACTTCGTGCCGCCGGGCTTCCATTCGGCGGGTCTCCGCTACCATGGCATGGCGCCGCTGGTCAGCCAGGTGATGGACCTGGGGCTGATGGAGGCGCGCTCCTGCCAGCAGTCGAAGATCTTCGAGGCCGGCATCCTGTTCGCCCGGACCGAGGGCATCCTGCCGGCGCCGGAGGCGAACCACGCCATCCGCGCGACGATCGACGAGGCGCTGCGCTGCCGCGAGGAGGGTCGGTCCGAGGTCATCCTCTTCAATCTCTGCGGCCATGGCCACTTCGACATGCAGGCCTACATGGACCACGCCGAAGGCAAGCTGAAGGACCTCGACTACGACGAGGGCGAGCTGGCCAAGTCCATCTCGGAACTTCCCATCGCCCAGGTCGCGGCCTGAGTCGGGGCCGCCGCGGCGCCATTCCCACACTATCGGGACGATTCCCCAGATGACGACGCTTGCGTTTCCGGCCGGCGGCTATCGCTACATCCCCGGCGTCTTCCAGTATTCGGCGGGCGTCGCGGCCGCTGACGGCTTCCGCCTCGAGCGGGTGACGTTCCGCCGCCCGGTGCCGCTGCGCGAGGGATTCGAGCGGATCGCCATCCATCTCGGCGCCGCGGGCCTGCCGCGGGCGGCCTTCTGCGCCGGCGAGCTGCGCGCACCCGAGCCGATGAGCGAGAGCGGCTTCCGCCAGTTCAACGAACTCTATGTCGGGGTCCTGACCGACTGGGGGATCGTCGCCGAAGGCCGCAACCCGGTGGCGCGCAGCAACGTCTGCCCCGAGATCGCGCCGCCGCCGGAACCGTCGTTCCACGCCTTCACCTTCACCGTGCCCGACGGCGGGGCGGCGCCGTCCTTCGTCGTCGCCGGCAGCGGCGAGGTGCCGGAAGGGCAGGCCAACTACCGCGACCATGTCGTGCGGCCCGGCGACACGAGCCCGTCCGGGCTTCGCGCCAAGGCCGAGTTCGTCCTCGGCGAGATGGAGCGCCGCATGGCGGCGATGGGCTTCGGCTGGGCCGACAGCACCGCGGTGCAGGCCTACACGGTCCACGACCTCTACCCGTTCCTGGCCGAGGCGATCGTGGCGCGTGGTGCCGCGCCGCTCGGTCTGACCTGGCACTATTGCCGGCCGCCGGTGGCGGGGCTCGACTACGAGATGGACTGCCGCGCAGTCCCGGTCGAGCGCGTTCTCTGAGAGGGGGAGACCCCGGCGAACCGGGGCCTCACCGGGTCTGCCTAGAGCGAGATGATGAAGAAGTCGTCGTGGCTGAGCGACATCTTCTTGTCGACCTCGGCGAAGAGGATCTTCTTCCCCTTGTCGCCGTCCGGCGTGTAGTAGACTTTCCCCTTGTCCTTGTCGTAGAGGATCTTGGTCTTCGAGTTCTTGGCCTCCTTGCCGACTTCGAACTTCTTCTTGTTCAGCGTGTTGTCGTACTTGCCGACGCCCTTGAAGATTCCATTATCCAGGAAGAACCAGTCGCCGTTCTTGCCGGACTGGAAATCGGCGATCTTGTCGACGTTCTTCTTCTTGTCGAGCTTGGTGCTGAATACGAAGGCGTCCTGCCCCGGGCCGCCATAGAGCAGGTCGTTGCCCTTGCCGCCATCGAGATAGTCGTTGCCGGCGCCGCCTTCGAGGTAGTCGCTGCCCTTGTAGCCGTAGAGTTCGTCGGCACCGGCGCCGCCATAGAGCTGGTCGTCGTAGTCAAAGCCTTGCAGCCAGTCGTTGCCGCTGCCGCCGTAGAGGAAGTAAGACTTGTTGTTGCTGTTGGGGGCCAACCGGTCGGCACCGTCGAGGCCGTACTGGGTCTGCTGGCTGCCGAAGTTGACGTCGTTTCCGTCGGTGCCGATGTAGGTCGCCATCTCGCATTTCCTTCGCTTGTTTCCGTACCGCCGATCGCAACAACCGGCCTCGCCGGGAGTGGTTCCCGACGGTTATGCCGGGCCTATGCGGGCGGAGCGTGTCGGAATGGTGGCGCTCACCGATATCCGGTGGCGTCCGCCGGTTTGCCCGCCTCCGTCACCTCGACGATGTACCGGAAGGCGTCGGGCTGCGAGCCGTCGAGATCGGTGAAGCCGTAGACCTTCGCCAGCCCGCCGCTGGACAGCGACTGCCCGTTCCAGCGGGCGCGATCGGGGTCGGCGGCGAGCGCGGCGACGGCGCGCCCGACGAAGCGCGGCGTCTCGGAGATGACGAAGTGCGGTACCTTCGCCGCGCCGTCGCGCCAGTTGGATTCGGTGACGCCGTAGTGCTCGAGCATCATCTCCGAACGGAGCCACCCGGGGGTGATCGAGACCGAGGTAGCGCCGTGCGGGGCAAGATCCCTGGAGTGCGCCCAAGCCATCCGTGTGACCGCGACCTTGGCGAGGTCGTAGAAGGGGGAGAGCCTGTAGTGGGTGGCATTGTATTCCGCCGTCCCGTCCGTCACCTCGACGAGCAGGCCGCCCGGCCGTTCGATCATCAGCGGCAGCGCATGGTGCGCGGTGATCAGGTGCGTATCGATGGCAAGACGCAGCAAGCGGAGTCCGTTCTGGAGGTCGTGCTCCCAGACCGCCTTGTTCCACTCGAAGAACAGTTCGCCGCCCCAGATGTCGTTGACGAGGACATCGAGGCGGCCGGCTTCCCGCCGCATCCGGCCGACCAGGGCGGCGACCGCCTCCGGCACGAGGTGGTCCGTCGGCACGGCGATACCCCGGCCGCCGGCCGCCGAGACCAGCTCCGCCGTCTCCTCGATGGTCTCGGATCGTCCGTATTCCGACCGTTGCTCGCGCGTCGAGCGACCCGTGACGTAGACGGTGGCGCCTGCCGCGCCCAGTTCCACCGCGATGCCGCGACCGGCGCCCCGGGTAGCGCCGGCAACCAGCGCGACTCTGCCTTCAAGATCCATCGTCGCGTCTCCCCTTGTCCTGCGAGCCAGAGGCTCTCCCTCGATCGGGCATGCACTATTTATAAATGAGCATTCGGTTATAAAGGAACGACTGACGAGTGGAGTCAAGATGCCTCGCCACAAGACGCTGTCCGACCCGGATGTGCTCGACGCCGCGCTCACCCTCATGCACGGCAAGGGGCCGGAAGGGCTGACCTTCGCATCCCTTGCCGCTGCCACCGGATTGTCGGGCGCCACGCTCGTTCAGCGTTTCGGCAACAAGGCGGCGCTCCGCCGGGCAGCGCTCATCCATGCCTGGGACGGCCTCGACCGCCGCACGGCCACCCTAGCCGCGGCGGTGCCTCGCACACCGGCAGGCGCGATCCGCCTTCTCACCGGGCTCTCGCGAAACTACGGCGGTATCGAGCGCTACGCCGATGGTCTGCTCGTGCTCAGGGAAGACCTGAAGGACCCGGTGCTTCGCGCCCGCGGGGCGGCGTGGCGCGACACGCTTTCCGCAACGCTCGATGCCTGTTTCCGCGAGGTTCCCACGGCACCCGAGAACGTTGGCATTCTGCTTCTTGCGCAATGGCAGGGAGCGCTTCTCTGGTGGGGCTTCGATCCGCGCGAGCCGGTCGACCGTCATGTCGCGCGCATTCTCCGGCGTTTCGTCGCTGTCATCGCCACATCGCGCTGATCCGCTGGGCATCTGGGATCGTGGCGGTTGCCTTGACCCGCCCGCCTCTGCCAAACACGGAGCCCGCGTGGTGGGGGGGAAGCATGACCATGGAAGGTGCGGATTCGGGCCCGGGCGGCGACGGCCCGGCGATCATCGGCGTCGATGTCGGGACGTCGTCGGTCAAGGCCGTCGCCTTCGATCCCGCGGGGCGGAAGCTCGCGGCGGCGTCGCGTCCGACGCCGATGACCCGCGTGGACACCGGCGGGGAGTACGACCCCGACGTCATTTTCGAGACCGTGATCGACATTCTCGCCGAGGTCGCGGGTGGCCTCGGCGGCCGGCCCGTCGCCGGCATCGCCGCGACCAGCGTCGGCGAGAGCATCGCGCTGATCGACGAGGCGGGGAGGGCGGTCGCCCCGGCGATCGCCTGGTTCGACCGGCGGACGGTGCAGGAAGCCGCGGCGGTCGAGGCGGCGATGGGCTCGGAGCGGGTTTTCGCCATCACCGGCGCGGGCGTCGAGTTCAACTTCACCCTCGTCAAGCTGATGTGGATGCGGCGGAACTGGCCGGAGGCCTATGCCCGGGGCCGCCGCGTGCTGATGATGGCGGACTGGGTGGCCTACCGGCTCTCCGGAGTCGGCGCGACCGACCCGACGCTCGCTGCGCGCACCCAGTACTACGACGTCGACGCCAATGCCTGGTCGGACGAGATGCTCGCCTTCGCCGGACGCGATTCGGGTTTGCCGATGCCCGTGCGGGTCGGCGGCACGGCGCTCGGCCCGGTCCTGCCCGAGGTGCTCGCCGCCACCGGGCTCGCCGGCCGACCCGTCGTCGGCGTCGGCGGCCACGACCACATCGTCGGGGCGCTCGCCTGCGGCTTCCAGCGCCCTGGAACGCTGGTCGACAGCATGGGGACCGCCGAGGCGCTGCTGCTCGCGACGCCCCAGCGCATCCGCGACATCGCCACCATCCGCCGGGGCTACCTCCAGGCGCCGATCGACCCCGGCCGCATGTTTTGGGTGGGCGGCAG
>JAEZEN010000303.1 GCA_023433185.1 Pseudomonadota bacterium
TCGCGACGCTTGGCGCGATCAGCCTCGCGCACTGTCTCAACGACATGATCCAGTCCCTGATCCCGGCGATCTACCCGGTGCTCAAGGACTCGTTCGCACTCGACTTCACGCAGATCGGCATCATCACGCTGGCCTTCAACACCACCGCCTCGCTGCTCCAGCCGGTGGTCGGCCTCTACACCGACAAGCGTCCCCTGCCCTTCTCGCTGACCCTCGGCATGGGCACGACGCTCTGCGGCCTCCTCGTGCTGGCCTTCGCCCACACCTATCTCGTGCTGGTCGCCGGCGCGGCGCTGGTCGGCCTCGGCTCGGCGGTGTTCCACCCGGAGTCCTCGCGCGTCGCCCGCCTCGCCTCCGGCGGGCGCTACGGCTTCGCGCAGTCCGTCTTCCAGGTCGGCGGCAATGTCGGCGCCTCGCTCGGGCCGCTGCTCGCCGCGCTCATCGTCGTCCCGTTCGGGCAGTCGAGCATCGCCTGGTTCTCGGCGATCGCCCTCCTCGGCATGGTCGTCCTGTTCCGGGTCGGCACCTGGTACCGCGACCGCCTGCCGCTGCCGGCGCCGCCGCGCCGTGCCGTGGTCGGCGGGATCGAGCTGCCGCCGCGGAAGGTCGCCATCGCCCTCGCCGTGCTGGGGCTCCTGATCTTCTCGAAGTTCCTCTACGTCTCGAGCCTGACGACCTTCTACACCTTCTACGTGATCGACCGCTTCGGGGTGGACGTGCAGACCTCGCAGTTCCTGCTCTTCGCCTTCCTCGTCGCCTCGGCCGCCGGCACCTTCATCGGCGGCCCGATCGGCGACCGCTTCGGCCGGAAGGTGGTGATCTGGGGCTCGATCGTCGGCGCGCTCCCCTTCACGCTGATGCTGCCCTATGCCGACCTGTTCTGGACCGTGGTGCTGACCATGATCATCGGCGTTGTGATCTCGTCGGCCTTCTCGGCGATCGTCGTCATGGGCCACGCGCTGCTGCCGTCGCGGATCGGCATGGTCTCGGGCCTGTTCTTCGGCTTCGCCTTCGGCATGAGCGGCATCGGCGCGGCCGCCCTCGGCGTGCTCGCCGACCACACCTCGATCGAGTTCGTCTACAAGGTGTGCTCGTTCCTGCCGGCGATCGGCTTCGTCACCGTCTTCCTGCCCGACCTTGGCGGCAGCCCGCGGCGGCTCAAGCCCGCCTGAGGCGGCGTCCTACCGGAACTGGCCGAAATAGGCGGCGTCCTCGGGCACGAAGTTGAAGTCGACCTCGCGGTCGCCGCACCGTCCGGGGTTGAGCTGGCGCATGACCCAGCGGCCGGAGGCGAGATGGGCGTCGTAGCCCGGCCAGGCGCGGGCATTGGCGAGCCAGCAATAGTCGGCGAGGCCGCGGTCGAGGATCATGTTGCAGACCAGCCCGCTGCCATAGACGCCGACCCGGTAGAGGTTGCCGTGCATCGCCACGGTGCGGCGCACGTCGGTGAAGTAGCGGGTGATGTCGGCGAGGTCCTCCTTCGACGACCAGGGCCCGTCGACGGCGAAGTAGATGGCGCTGCCGACCGGCTGGCCGACGTCGTGGGCGAGCGTCAGCGCCCGCAGCGCGTCGGACTTGCCGCGCGTGTGGTCGCGGAACGTCGAGATGCGCTGGCCCCAGTGCTGGAAGACGACGATGAGATGGAAGCCGGCCTCGGCGATCTTCATGCGCTCCTCGAAGGTGAGCGTCTTGTTCGCGAAGGTCTCGTTCTTGTGGTCGAAGTAGCGGATGATGGTGCGGACGCCCACTTCGCGCATCTTCGCGAGGAAGGCCGGCGTCACCGGCTGCGAGGTATCGGCGGCATAGACCCCGCTGCCGCGCCGGCAGTGGTCCTCCGAGCGGTGCGATTGCGAGGCGAGTGCCTGTCCGGCGAGGCCGAGCAGCGCCGTTGTGGCAATGACGGACCGGGCCACCCGGGCGAGACGCATGACCTACCCCCTTGTTCGTAAAGGCAAGTCCCGCAGGTAGCCGGGAGTCCGGTAACGTCCGGTTAACGAGCCCCGCGGCCGGGCCACGTCGCGATCACGTCTGGGTTATCGGCCGCGAGGACGTCGGAGCGCATCAGGGCGCGATTTTCGGCGAAGCCGCTGCGCCGGCTGTCGAGCGGTTGCGAGGCCGATCGTCGTCTTGATGACGCCCGGACAAGGAAGGCACCGTCGGCACGATCCGGCATGCCGGGACGCAAGGGAGGCCCGCTTGAAACCCACCGTCACCGCGTTCAGACGATCCCCCGATCGCGGCCGGGGCCTCGCCCGCGACATGCGCGTTCGGTGGGCGCTGGAGGAGGTTGGCCAGCCCTATGACGTCCGCCTCGTCACGTTCGAGGACATGAAGGCAGCCGCGCATCGCGCACTTCATCCCTTCGGACAGATCCCGACCTATGAGCACGAAGGACTCGACCTCTTCGAATCGGGCGCGATCGTGCTTCACGTTGCCGAGCACGGCGCGGGTCTCCTGCCCGAAGAGGCGCAGGCGCGGGCGCGCGCCAGGATGTGGATGTTTGCTGCCGTCGGCACGGTGGAACCGCCGATCGTGGAGCGGGAATCCGCGACCCATGTCGCGCGCGACAGAGCCTGGTTCGCAGAGCCACCTGGCGATTCTGGACGGGCGTGTCCGTCGCCGGCTTGGCGAACTGTCCGAGCGGCTCGGCGACGCGGAATGGCTCGACGGGGATTTCAGCGCCGGCGACCTGATGATGGTCACCGTGCTTCAGAGGCTGGGCGGCTCCCCGATGCTGGACGGATATCCGAACCTCGCCGCCTATGTCGCCCGCGGCGAGGCGCGGCCGGCGTTCAAGCGTGCATTCGAGGCGCAGTTGGCCGTCTTCCGGGCGGCCTCGACCGGATGACCCCGTAGGGCCGTCCCGTTCGCCCTCAAGCCCCGCCGGGATCGAGGTCGACATCCGCGGCGAGCCGCCGGCGCGCCTCGTAGAGGGCGGCGAGCTGCGCCTCGTCGAGCCGCCGCCCCGGAGCGACCAGCACGGCCTTCCAGTCCGGCCCGGCACCGGTGACGCGGAGGGCGGCGACGTCGATGGGGTCGTCAAGCGTGGCGAGCTGGATGATCAGGCGGTGCCTGATCTCGTCGCGGGTGAGCTTGCTGCGCGGCATTGGGACCTCGGCGGAGCGGTTGACGGACGGCGTCGATAACGCGCCCGCCGGGCGCTCCGTTCCAGGCGGCCTCAGCGCCGGTCGACGTTGAACCAGAGCGTTCGGACCTTCTGCGTCCCGTGGTTCCAGATCTTGTGCTGGCGCCGCGAATCGTAGGCGATCAGGTCCCCGGTTCCGAGCTGGTGGCTGGTGCCGTCGACCTCGACCGTGAGCTGCCCCTCGAGGATGAAGCCGTACTCGAAGCCCTCGTGGGCGATCGGCCGGTCGGTGCTGCCGGTGTGCGGCTCGTATTCATTGATGGCGACCGAGACGCCGCGCTCGCGGTCCTCGCGGAGCAGGCGGCGTACGACGTGCTTGGCCGTCGCCACGATCGGCGCCTCGTCGGCACGCACCACCAGCCGGTCTTCCCGCGCCTCCTCGGTCGAAACCAGCTCGGACATGGTGATGCCGAGAGCATTGGCGATGACGATCAGCGAACCGATCGACGGCGACGCGCGCCCGCGTTCGACCAGGCTCAACATGGAGGGGCTCAGCCCCGATGCCTCGGCGATCGCCTGGAGCGTCATGCCGCGCTCCGTCCGGGCCTTCCGGATGCGGTGGCCGATGGCGGCAAGCGTGCTTGCCATCGTGTCCGCCACGGCACCGAGACCGCCGTCCTCGACCGGGATATCCATGCCCGCGTCCCCTCGTTGCATTGCGACTCGCGCGGCTCCGTTCTCAGCCTTCCAGGCCGGCGGCGCAATCATTGTGTTGATCCTGGGATTTATCTATATTAAAGTGTCTTCAATAGAAATAAAGCGGACCGCAACATGGCAACTCCAGTGGATACGGTGCGTGTCATCGATACCGCATCGGGGGGGCCGGCGCTCCCGATCATCGAGAAGAACGGCGATGCCCGGGCCGTGCTGTGGCCGGGCAACGGAGCGCGGTTTCGCAGCTTCCAGCTTATCTCACTCGGCGAGGGCGGCTCAACGCAGGACCTGCGCCACGCCTCCGATTGTGTGTACTACGTCATCGCCGGCGAGGGCGAGATCGTCGACCTCGGCAGCGACGCGGTATCGCCGCTGGGCGAAGGGACGATGATCCACATCGATGCCGGGGACTCCTACCGCCTGCGCTCGGCCAAGGGGGTCAAGCTCCTCGGCGGCCCGTGCCCGCCCGATCCGGCGCTCTACGCCGCAATCGCCACGGAAGGAGCCGTCTGATGGCCATCCGGCTCTTTCATCGCGACCATCCCACGCTCCGCCTGCCGCTCATCTCCAAGGACGCCCGCTTCGTGGTGTGGCCGGGGGTCGGCGCCTGGGAGGCGAACATGAACTACGTCCGGCTCGAGCCCGGCGAGGAGAACGTCCCCCATATCCACACCCTCTCCGAGGACACGATCTTCATCCTCGAGGGCGAAGGGACGATCTCCGATCTCACAAACAACATCGACGTGCCGTTCCATGCCGGGTGCATCGTGCATGTGCCGGTCGGCGTGAAGCATGCCGTCAGGGCCAACCGTGGCGTCGGCATCGTCAGCGTCGGCGGGCCGGCCCCGGCCGACGTGCCGCTCCTCAAGGCGGTCAAGGCACTGCCGGCGGACGCCGGGCCGGAAAAATGACCCTCCGCGTCGCCGTCGCCCAGGCCTCGGCCGCGCCCTACCGGCCCGCGGAGAACCGGGCGCGGCGCGTGGCGCTGGTCGAGGCCGCCGCGGCGGCCGGAGCGGAGTTCGTCATCCTCC
>JAEZEN010000567.1 GCA_023433185.1 Pseudomonadota bacterium
CGGGGCCGCCCCGGGCGCCCCCCCCCCCAAGGCTCCATCGACGCGATCACAGGACAGGCAGGAGCAGATGTCCCACCGTCCCGATCTGGGCTTCTTCGACGAGGGCAGGGATCTCGCGCATCCCTCCTTCTACGCCGACGCGGTGCTGCCCTCTGGCGACGCCACGACCTTGCCTCCGGCGGCGTTCCGCTCGCTGGCCTTCACCCTCCTCGAGGACGAGGCGATCTGGACCCGCGACTGGGTGTGCATCGGCGCGCATGACGAGATACCGCGGGTCGGCGACCTGCTGCCGTTCACCCTGGGGACGCACGGCATCCATGTCCAGCGCACCGCCGACGGCCTCGCGGCGCGGTTCAACAAGGCGCAGCATGGCGGCTGCCGGGCCGTGCCGCTCCAGTGCCAGACGGGCACCAAGACACGCTGTTCGTTCACCTCCTGCGGCCATAGCCGCGACCGGGCCGCGATCCCCGCCGGCGACCTCGGCGACGGCACGCCCGAGATGCACCAGTATCTCGGGCTCCGTCCGGAGCGGCTGCTCACCGCCGAGGTGCGAAGCTGGGGGCCGCTGATCTTCGTCAATCTCGACGCCAGTCCGGCGCCGCTCGACGGCGCGGTTGCCGGGCTCGGCGCATCGGCGGGCTTCTTCGGCAACCACAAGGCGCTCCGCGGCGGCGACCGCTGGCTGGAATTCGCCGCAAACTGGAAGCTCGTCGGGCAGCACCTCGTGGCGGGGGCGGTCATGGCGGAGAGCGAGGCCGCAAACTGGATGCTCGCCGATACCCGGCTCGCGGACGGTTCGGCCGCCACGGCGGCCTGGCTGTTCCCCAACCTCGTGCTGATCGTGACCGAGGCGGAGACCTGCGTCGTCATCCTCCAGCCGACGGCAATCGGGCAGACGCTGTGCCGCGTGGCCGTCTACGGTGACGGTGCGGGCTCCGCCGATCGCTGGCACGGGGAGGTCGCGGGTCGGGCCGCGCGCGCCGAGGCCGATCACGTCTCGGTGGCCCGACGCGGTCCGGGCTTCCGTCCCGAGGACATGGCACGACCGCTGCAACTGGATCCCGCCGGGCTGTGGATGCAACGGACCCTCGCCGATCGTGTCCGCATGATGCCCCGGGAAGCGATCGACACACCCCTCTTCCACAATCCGAGGGCCTCGTCGCCGTGATGTCGACCTCTGTCGCAGCAGCTCCGGTGGCATCGCTGGACAAGGCGATGGCGGCCCATACCCGCGGTGACTTCGCGGAGGCGTTCGCGTCGTTCACCAGCCTCGCCGAGGCGGGCGATGTCGACGCCGGGATGTGGCTTGCCGCGATGTACGCGAATGGCGAGGGTGTCGAGGCCTCGCTCACCCGAGCCTTCGACCTCTATCTCGCGGCCGCCGAGGCGGGGCGCGTCGCCGCCCAGACCAATGTCGGCGCCATGCTGGTGATGGGGCAGGGCACGCCGGAATCCCCTTCGGAAGGCGCGAAGTGGCTGGAGCGCGCCGCCGAGCAGGGCGACGTCCTGGCCCAGTTCAATCTCGCCGTGCTCTTCGGCAAGGGCCAGGGCGTGGAGAAGGACGAGCGGAAGGCCGCGGAACTCTATCGACGGGCGGCGGAGGTCGGCCACTACCCGTCCCAGGCGAGGCTCGGATTCCACTACGCCAACGGTGTCGGGGTCGAGAAGGACCGGGTGCAGGCCTTCGTCTGGTACTCGCTCGCCGCCCAGCACGGCGTCGGCAATGCGCTGAACGCGCTCGAGGGGTTGATCGGGCAGATGTCGGTGGAGGAGAAGCGCGAGGGGGCGGCGCTCGTCGCGCGCTGGCGCTCGAACACGGCGGACATCTCCCGCATGGCACGCCTCAACCCGATGCCGGGTTGACGCGCCATGGTCTACAGCGTCCAGCAGATCAAGTTCGAAGCGCTCATGTACATCAAGGAGTTCGGCGGCAAGGCCGAGGAGTGGCGCGTCGGCGTCGCGGCGGATGCGCCCGCTGCCCTGTTCGGCGACAACGCCGTCGATGCGGAGCGCGACATCTGGTTCTGGAAGCCGGCCCTCTCGCCGGCCGCGGCGCGGACCGTCTACCAGTACATGACGCAGCAGTTCAGGGTGCCGCCGGTCGAAGGGGCGACGGAAGGCAACTGCGTCTTTCTGTTCAAGAAGGCCGCCTGAGCCGCCCGTCCGGAGCGACCATGAACATCGACGCCTACCGCATCGCCTCCGAGCCCTACTATCGGCCGGTCGGGGACGAGGTCGCGACGTTCGATGCCGCCTACCGCCATCGCCTGCCGGTCATGCTCAAGGGGCCTACGGGGTGCGGCAAGACCCGATTCGTCGAGCACATGGCGTGGCGGCTGGGGCGGCCGCTGGTCACCATCGCCTGCCACGAGGACATGACGGCGGCCGACCTAGCGGGCCGCTTCCTGCTCGATCCGGGCGGCACCGTCTGGCACGACGGGCCGCTGACCCAGGCGGTGCGACACGGCGCCATCTGCTACCTCGACGAGATCGTCGAGGCGCGTCAGGACACGACCGTCGTCATCCATCCGCTCACCGACGCCCGCCGCCTGCTGCCTCTCGAAAAGAAGAACGAGCTGGTCCCGGCCCACCCCGATTTCCAGCTCGTGGTCTCCTACAATCCCGGCTACCAGAGCGCCGTCAAGGACATGAAGGAGTCGACCAGGCAGCGCTTCGTCGCGCTCGACTTCGCCTATCCCGAGGCCGGGCTCGAGGCCGAGATCGTGGCGCGGGAATCCGGCATCGACGCGGCCACGGCGGGGCTGCTGGTCGCGATCGCCGAGCGCTCTAGGAATCTCCGCGGCCAGGGTCTCGACGAAGGCGCTTCGACGCGGATGCTCATCCATGCCGGCCGGCTGATCGGCGCCGGACTGGACATCCGGGCGGCGTGCCGTGCGGGCATCCTGCTGCCGATCACCGACGACCCCGACATGCGCGAGGCGCTCGGCAGCGCCATCGACTCCTGCCTGCCATGACCGCCGTCGCGGCCGCGACCGCGGAGGCTCGCCTCCGTCGCTTCGCGGCCGATCGCGACGGATTGCGCCTGGCGCTCGACGACTGCGTCCGCCGCCTCGGTCCCGACTGTAGCGCGGCGGACCGGGAGGCCTGGGCGCTGGCGAGCCTCGACCTCGTCGCGGTCAATCTCGGCGCCACAGGCCTTGCCGCCTTCTGGCGGGTGAGCCCGGCGATCGTGCGATCATCGGGGGCGGGCGGTCTCGTCGACCTGGCCGCGGCGACGGCCGAGATCTGCCGACGGGCGGGGACACGGGCGGCGGTTTCGGTCCTCGAGGGCTGCGCCCGCGCCGTGCCGCTCCTCGCCGATCCCGCGGTGCGCGGGGGCTGCTATCGTGGACTGGTCCGCCTGGCGCAGGTCGCACCGGAGAGCGTCGAACCGCTGATGCAGCAGATGCCGGCGATCCTGGACGGCCTCCGTCTTCGGTTCGACGACTTCGTCGGTGCCGGCATCAAGGCGAGCGGTCGCAGCCGCGACACCCGTGTCGCCTTCTTTTCGCTCGCCCATCCCCTCGCCAGGGCGCTTCTCGAGCAGGGCGACGCCCCGGGCGGCTTCGGCAGCGCGGCGCCGATGCTTCAGGCCTTCGCCACCGCGCTCTGGGGCGTGCCGGTTCGCCTCCGGGCAGCGCCGGCGGGCCATGGTCACCGACGCACGTCGATCGCCGGCGGCATGGTTCTCGTGCCCGAGACGTTCCGCGGTGTCCGCGGCGACGCCGTCCTGCCGCTCTTCAAGGCCGCGGTCGCCCATGCCACGGCGCATCTCGGCCTTTCCGCGACGCGCTTCCCGGTCGGTTCGCTGAAGCCGCTCCAGGTGGCGCTCGTGACGCTGATCGAGGATGCGCGGGTCGAACGGCTCGCCATCGCCCGCCTGCCGGGGCTGCGCAAGCTCTGGGCCCCGTACCACGTCGCCAGGCCCTCCAGCCTTGCGACGGCGCCCGAACTTCTTGCCCGGCTGGCGCGGGCGCTCTTCGATCCGGCCTATGAGGATCCGAGCGGCTTCGTTGCCAAGGGGCGACGCCTGTTTGCGGCGGCGATGGCCGAGGACCCCGGCGATGCCGGCGCGAGCCGGCGGATCGGGATGACGCTCGGCAACGACCTCGGCCAGATGCGGGTCCAGTTCAACGCCCGGGACTATGTCGTGCAGCCGCTCTATCGCGACGACGGACTCGGGCTCTGGGACTTCGGAGAGCCGCCCGACCAGTCCGAGGCCGCGATGGAGATGGTGGTCGAGGCGGTCCGCCCCGAGGCAGGGGCGCCGGAGGAACGGAGCCGCGAGCGGCACGGGGACGCGGACGAGATGCCGGCCTCGGGCCGAGGCCGGGCCGCCGGGATTTCCGATCGCGGCATCGTCGTTGCGCGCTATCCGGAGTTGGACCGCTTCTCCGGTGTCGAGCGGCCGGACTGGACGACGGTCCGCGACGTGCCGCCACGCCTCGGTTCACCCGACGGCATCGACGCGGCGCTTGCCCGCGAGCCACTCCTTCGGGCGCGCATCGCCAAGCTCGTGCGCGGCGCGAGGATCGGCCGTGCGGCCCGGCAGAAGCGTCAGCCGGACGGTTACGACCTCGACCTCGATGCGGCCCTGGACGCGGCGATCGCGCTTCGCGGCGGCGAAACCCCGTCGATGCGGGTCTACCGCAACACCGCCCGGAAGGTCCGGGACATGTCGACCGCGCTGCTCCTCGACATCTCCGAATCGACGCGGGCGCGCGTCGCGGGCGCAGATGCGACGGTGCTCGATGTCGAGCGGCTGGCAGTGGCGGTGCTCTCCGAGGCCATGGCGCGGCTCGGTGATCCCTTCGCGCTGCGCGCCTTCGCGTCGGCCGGTCGCGAGGATGTGCGCTCGATCCGGATCAAGGACTTCGGAGAGCCCTATGGTCGCTCGATCAAGGAGCGCCTGTCGGGGCTTCAGCCGGGCCTCTCGACCCGACTCGGCACGGCGCTGCGCCACGCCGGCGGGGAACTCTGCAACCGCAGGAGTCATCGCCGGCTGCTCGTCGTGCTGACCGACGGAGAGCCCTCGGACATCGATGTCGAGGACCCGCTCGACCTGATCGAGGATGCGCGGCGGAGCGTGCGGCTGCTCAGGTCGCGCGGCATCGATGTCTATGGCGTCACGCTCGACCCCGCCGGCGACGGTTCGGGCGATAGGATATTCGGGCGCGCCAGCCACGTCCCCATCCATCGCCTCTCGGAACTGCCGGGGCGGCTGGCGAGCCTCTACTTCCGAATGATCCGGCACTGAGCCGGCGGAGCGCCGGGCGCCGCCGCGCCGCCCGTGGGGATTGCAGGTCGTCAGCGGTGCGTCGTCCGCTGGTTGGGGATCCCCTCGATCGGGCTTTCCTCGGTGCCGACAGTGGTTCGGGTCATGGCCTCCACCATGTCGCGCGTGCCCTCGGGATCGGCGATCCACCGCTTGTAGAAGTCGTAGGGGCAGGCTGCCTCGCCGCGGTCGCCATCGCCGGAATTGATCATGCCCGTGAAGCCGCGATGGACGAGCTTGAAGAGGTGGTTCTGCGACTGGCCGGTGCGGCGGAAGTCGCGGATGAGCGACACGGAGAGCTGGGCATACTGGATGCCGTATTCCTCCTCGCCGCATTCGCCGAGCGTGCGGCCGTCGAAGCCGATGATCGCCGAGTGTCCGAAGTACGAATAGACGCCGTCGAATCCGGCCGCGTTGGCCACCGCGACGTAGACGTTGTTCGCCCACGCCATGGCCTTCGACATGATCACCGTCTGCTCCTTGCCGGGATACATGTAGCCCTGGCAGCGCACGACGAGCTCGGCGCCCCGCATGGCGCAGTCGCGCCAGATTTCGGGATAGTTGCCGTCGTCGCAGATGATCAGGGAGATCTTCAGGCCCTTGGGCCCGTCCGAGACATAGGTGCAGTTTCCGGGATACCAGCCCTCGATCGGGACCCAGGGCATGATCTTGCGGTACTTCTGGACGATCTCGCCCTTGTCGTTCATCAGGATGAGCGTGTTGTAGGGCGCCTTGTTCGGGTGATCCTCGTGGCGTTCCCCGGTGAGGGAAAACACGCCCCAGACCCTGGCCTTGCGGCAGGCCTCGGCGAAGATCTCGGTCTCCTCGCCGGGTATCGTCGACGCCGTCGCATACATCTCGTCGCTGTCGTACATGATGCCGTGCGTCGAGTATTCCGGGAAGATGACGAGGTCCATGCCGGGCAGCCCGCGCTTCATCCCCACCAGCATGTCGGCGATCTTCCGGGCGTTGGCCAAGACCTCCGCCTTCGTGTGCAGGCTGGGCATCTTGTAGTTCACCACAGCCACGCCGACAGTGTCGTTGCTGCTCGAAATATCGCCATGCAACATTAGAGTTTCCCCTGTTGATGTTCGCTGATCGAAGGAATGATCAACCCCGCCTGCCCCGCCGCGGTCGTCTGAATAAGTAGTAATGTCTCAAAAAATATCAAATGAACGAGAAAATGAGCCTCGCGCGAGGTTCATGGCAGCCGATGTTACCTCGCCGCCCGGGGACGTAAGGCACAGTGCATCGTCGAAAGCCGAACGAATACTGAACAAATTTCGCAAGCCGCTGGCGGCATCCTTTCTGCGAACTCAGGTTCTGCGTAACAGTAAACCCAATTTCCTTGCAGTCAACAAAGCGAGCCGCGCGAATATTGGGCGATGCTGCCTTCCGATCGGGCAGCAGCCCGGCCCGTCCCTTTGGCGGCAGGGGCATCCGCCGGCGCAATCCAGGGTGGAGCGGGAGGTTCCCGCGGGGGGCCGGGAGGCCCTTGGAGTTCCCTCAGGCCTGCTGAAACGGAAAGACGAGCGGCACGAGAAGCACGCTCGTCAGCAGCGCGATCAACGCCAGAGGGATGCCGATCCGCAGGAAATCGCCGAACGAATAGTTTCCGGGGCCCACCACCAGCGTGTTCACCGGCGAAGAGACGGGCGTCATGAAGGCGGCCGATGCCGCCAGCGCCACGGTCATCGCGAAGGGATAGGGCGAGGCCTCAGTCTCCGCGGCGACGGCCAGGGCCACCGGTGCCATCAGCACGGCGGTGGCCGTGTTCGAGATGAACAACCCGAGCACGGACGTCAGCACGAAGATCGCGGCAAGCGTGGTGCGCGGGCCGGCATCGCCGATGAGGGACAGCAGGCCATTGGCCGCCAGTTCCACGCCGCCGGTGTTCTGCAGCGCCACCGAGAAGGGCAGCATGCCGACGATCAGGATCAGGGTCTGCCAGTGGATCGAGCGGTAGGCGGAGGGCATGTCGACGCAGCCGAACAGCCCGAGCAGCAGGCACCCGATGAGGGCGACCTGGACGTTCGGGATGACATCGATCACCATCATCCCCACGACCAGGGCGAGCACGGCGACGGCGAAGGGGGCACGGGACGGGGCCTCGACCACCTCGTCCAGTTCCGCCGGCATGGTGAGCGCGACGAGGTCCCGGCGGCCGGCCTGGACCTTGCGGATCGCCCGCCATGTGCCGACGACCAGGATCGTGTCGCCGCCTTTCAGCGGGACGTCCACGACCGAACCTTCGAGAGCGGTCGTGCCGCGGGTCAGGCCGATGAGGGCGAGGTCATACTCGGTGCGGAACCGCGTCTCGACCACCGTCCGGCCGACCAGGCGCGAACCGGGCGGCACGATGAACTCGGCCATGCCGATCTCCTGGGCGTGATCGCTGAAATAGTTCCCCGACAGCGGCAGTTCGCTCGAGGAAACGTCGCGACACAGGACGCCGATGTCCGTAGCGGAGTCGAACACGTCGAGAAACAGGACGTCGCCGGCCTGAAGTTCGGTAGCGGCGGCGGCCCGCACAAGCCTGCTGCCGAAACGGCTGCTGCGCTCGATGGCGATGATGTTGATCCCGGCGGTGGCCCGCAGGTCGAGTTCGTCGAGCCGCTTGCCGATCCACGGCGAGGTCGTGCCCACCGCGAGGCGGTGTTCACGCCCCGCCAGGCGGTACTTCTCGATCCACTCCGAAAGGCGCGGGCGCGGCGGCCCATGGGCGGGAGGATCCGCCGGCGCGAGCCAGCGGCGTGCGACGAGCATGTAGAGGATGGCGAGGACCAGGATCGGCAGGCCGAACGGCGTGAAGGCGAAGAAGTGGAAGCCCTCATGGCCCTCCCGGACGAGCTGGCCGTTGACCACCAGGTTGGGCGCGGTCGCCACGAGCGTCATCATGCCGCTGATGAGCGCTGCGACGCTGAGCGGCATCATCAGTCGTCCGGTCGCGATGTTGGACTTGGCCGCGATCCGGAGCACGATCGGAATGAAGATCGCCACCACGCCCGTCGAACTCATGAAGGACCCGATTCCGGCGACCATGACCATCAGGAGCACCACGAGCCGGGCCTCGCTCCGGCCGGCGCGACCGGCGAGGAGATCGCCCATGCGCTGGGCGACGCCGGTGCGCACCAGTCCCTCGCCGATGACGAAGAGGGCCGCGATCAGCACGATGTTGGGATCACTCAGCCCGGCCAGCGCATCGGACATGGTGATGACGCCGGTCAGCGGCAGCACGGTCATCATGATCAGGGCGACCGCGTCCATGCGCGGCCTGCCCGTCGCGAACATCGCGATCGTCGCGGCGAGGAGAAGGAGAACGATGGCGAGGTCGGGGTTCACGAGACGATCCGCATGGCAATGTCGACAGTGTTCAGGATGGGGAGAGCCCACCACCCTAGGGGAACGGGTCCGCGATTGTTACCCGTCGGGCCCGAAGGGCCCGCTCGAAGCCCTCGAGGGTCGTCCCGGTGCTGCGCCTCAGCCGAAGCTGTGGCGGAAGGCGCGCGGGGTCATGCCGCGCGCGGCGCGGAACTGTCGGTTGAAGTTGGCGAGGTTGCGGTAGCCGGCGTCGTCGGCGATGCGGGCGATCGGCCGGTCGGTGTTGACGAGCAGCGAGCAGGCCCGGCCGATGCGGAGCTCGGCGATGTAGTCCGAGGCGGTGAGCCGGGTGTGCCGGCGGAACAGGCGATGGAAGCCCGACGGGCTGAGGCAGGCGATCCCGGCGAGCGTCGCGACCGAGATCGGCTCCCGATAGTGGGCGTGGATGTGGTCGAGCACCCGCTCGATCCGCGCCCGGTCCGGCGTCGGCGCCGCCACGCGG
>JAEZEN010000388.1 GCA_023433185.1 Pseudomonadota bacterium
GCGGGCCGGGGCCCCGGCGGGGGGGGGGGGCGGTCGCCGGCACGGGCACGATCCACATGGAACAGGGAAGCCGACGATGACCAAGCTCTCGCTTCGCAACTACTGGCATCCGATCGCCCGCTCGGAAGAGGTCACCGGGACGCCGACCGCCTTCCGCCTGCTCGGCGAGCAGCTCGTCGCCTTCCGCGACGGCGACAGCGTCTCGGTGTTCAAGGACCTCTGCATCCACCGTGGCGCGGCCTTCTCGGCCGGCGGCCGGGTGAGCGAGGGGCGGCTGGTCTGCCCCTACCACGGCTGGACCTATGATCGCTCCGGCGCCTGCGTGCACATCCCGTCGCTGCCCGAGGGCGCGCCGATCCCGGAGAAGGCCCCCGCCCCCCCCAACCGGGCGCGGGAGGCTTATGGCCTGATCTGGGCCTGCCTCGCCGAGCCGGCGATGCCCTTCCCCGAATGGCCGGACGACGCCTGGAACCGGCCCGACCATCACGTCTTCCTCGTCAACACCTATGACTGGAAGGCGTCGGCCGGTCGCGTCGTCGAGAACGCGATGGACTTCTCGCACTTCAACATCGTCCACGTCGGCTATACCGAGCTCGCCGATGGACCGGTGGTGAAGCCCTACGAGGTGCGTCGCACCGAGCGTGGCCTCAACTTCGCCTATGACGACGGCCACCTGCTTCGCGACTACGTCATCGAGTTCCCCTTCCTCGTCCACGACCGCAAGAGCGTGGTGAAGGTCGGTACCGGCAAGACGTGGTCGGACAACGCCGATTCGAAGCCCGGCGACGTCACCTGCCTCTCCTTCCTCGCCGCGCCGATCGACGAAACCCACACCCGCATCTACGTCTTCGTCGGCCGCAACCATTCGCTCGACAAGGACGACTCCGCCTTCGCGGTCGGCTTCGACACGGTGATGGAGCAGGACCGCGTGGTGGTCGAATCGCAGCGCCCCGAGCAGATCCCGGTGGCGATCAGCGAGGAACTGCACCTCCGCTTCCCCGATGCCGCCGCGATCCAGTACCGCCGCCTGCTCCGCGAACTCGACAAGGCCGAGGCCTTCGTCCCCTGAGCCGGCGAGCATGACCAAGGGCCCGCGGCGGGAATGGCGATGAGCACCGGGGAAACCCTCCGGCTGAAGGTGCGGGCGATCGCGGAGCTCACCCCCCGCATCCGCACCTTCGAGCTGGTCCCGCCCGTGCGGGGCGACGAGCTGCCGCCGTTCACCGCCGGAGCCCATCTGACGATCCATCTACCGTCGGGCCTCGAGCGCCAGTATTCACTCTGCAACGATCCGGCCGAGCGCCACCGCTACGTTATCGCCGTGCAGCGCGAGGAAGCCGGGCGCGGCGGCTCCGAGGAGATGTTCCGCGCCGTCCATGTCGGCGACGTGCTGGCGGTGGGAGGGCCGCGGAACCTCTTTCCCCTTCACGAGTCCGGGGAGGAGGCGGTGCTGATCGCGGGCGGTATCGGCGTGACGCCGATCCTCGCCATGGCCCGCCGCCTCGCCGCGGCCGGGCGGCCCTTCTCCGTCCTCTACCTGACGCGCGATGCCGAGGCGACGGCCTTCGCCGAGGAATTCGCCGGGCTCGCCGCCGCCGGCGTGCCCGTGACCATCCACCATGACGGCGGAGACCCGGGGCGTGTCTTCGACCTCGCGGGCTTCCTCGCCGCACTGCCCGACAGCGCCCATGTCTATTGCTGCGGGCCGGCCGGACTGATGACGGCGGTCGCCGAGCTCGACCCGGCGCGGGGTGACCGCATGCACTTCGAGCATTTCACCAATGCGGATGCGGCGCCGCAGGGCGGCGACCAGCCCTTCGTGGTGACGCTGGCGCGAAGCGGTCGCGACATCGACATTCCGGCCGACCGATCGATCCTCGACGTCCTGCTCGAAGCGGGGCTGGACGTCGACTACAGCTGTGGCGAGGGGACCTGCGGAACCTGCATCACGCGGTTGCTCGGGGGTGAGCCGGACCATCGCGACCGCGTGCTCACGCCCGCCGAGAAGGCCGACCACATCGCCCTCTGCTGCTCAAGGGCCCGAGGGCCTCGTCTCACGCTCGATCTTTGATCTGGGATCAAGCGGCGGCGACAGCCGCGCGGTGGCTTGCCTGCTGCCGTTGAGGACAGCACCTGCAGCATTTGATGTGCAGCTGCACAAAAACTGATCGAGAAAATTGATCAGCCGGAAAAGCTGGCAGGAAAATTTGACGTTATTAAATATCGCGGTTACTCTTCATCAGAGGCAGTCTTTTCGAGAGATCCTTCCGATCCGGAGAGCACGGTGGACATCCTGATTTTTGGAACGATCTCGGCGAGCATCCTGCTCCTGTCCTCCATCGGCTTTTCAATGGTGCTCAAAACCGAGGGCTTCATCAATGTCGCTCACGGCCAGGCCCTCCTCCTCGGCGCCTATGGCGCCCTCTTCCTCGACAAGGCCGGCCTCCCGCTGTGGCTGGCGGCGGTGATCGCCGCGATCGGCTGCGGCTTCGTCGGCGTGGCGCTGAACCGCTTCCTGTTCCGGCCGGTGAAGACCCAAGGGATCCTCGTCCTCCTCTTCACCTCGGTCGGTATCGCCTACGTCATCTACGGCGTGATCGGCGCGCTGGCCGGCAAGCGCATGCTCGCCTACGACCTGCCGCCGATGCGCGCTTGGCAGATCGCCGGCCAGCCCTTCATGACGCCCTACGAGATGGCGATCGTCGCGCTCGCCATCGCTTCCGCACTCGGCGTCCACCTCTTCCTCACCTATACCTGGGCCGGCAAGTCCATCCGCGCCGTGGCCGACAACGAGGACCTCGCCCGCGCCCGCGGCTTCAACCCGCGGCGCAGCTCCGACATCGTCTGGTTCATCGCGACCGCCCTCGCCGGCCTCGCCGGCATATTCCTCGGCATCGTCGGCTCGCTGCACACCCAGATGGGCTGACAGCAGATCATCATGATCCTCGCCGTCACCGTGCTCGGCGGCCTCGGCAGCATCTACGGCGTGATGCTGGCCTCCGTGGTGCTGGCCTTCGGCATCGAGATCGGCCTCATCTTCGTCTCGTCGAACTACCGCACCGGCCTCGCCTTCGCCCTGATCATCCTCGTCCTGCTCGTCAGGCCCGGCGGCCTCCAGTCGCTGTGGGGCGGCGGCCAGGTCCGCAGCCACTGAGGGAAGGAAGCCAGCCATGATGAGCGGACTCGCCCTCTTCCTCGTCAGCATCCTCAGCCTCGGCGCCATCTATGCGATGCTGTGCATGGCGCTGAACCTCGAGTCCGGCGTCGGTCCGCTGTGGGACCTCGGCATCGTCTCCTTCTTCGGCGTCGGCGCCTATACCTATGTGCTGCTCACCGCCCCTGCGGCGGCCGACTACCAGTCCTACATCCTCGGCTTCTCGCTGCCGGCCTGGGTCGGGCTGCTCGCCGCGATGGCCGGCGGCGCGCTCTGCGCCCTGCTGATCGGGCCGCCGACGCTCCGCCTCAAGCGCGAGTACTTTCTGATCACCACGCTCGCCTTCGCCGAGGTCATCCGCCAGCTGCTCACCAACGAGGACTGGCTGAGCAATGGCGTCGCCGGCATCTACGGCCTCCGCCCGCCGTTCCGCGACGTCTTCGACCCCGCGACCTACGGCGTCGTCATGCTCGGCATGCTGCTGATCGGCCTGCTGGTCATCTTCCTGATCAACCGCCACCTCATCGGCGCGCCCTTCGGCCGGGCGCTCAAGGCGATCCGCGAAAACGAGCCGCTCGCCATCACCGCCGGCATCGCGCCGAAGCGCCAGAACCTGATGGTCTACGTGCTTGCGGGGGCGATGAGCGGCCTCGCCGGCGTGTTCTATGTCTGGTTCAACACCATCGTCACACCCGGCCAGTTCACCAGCGACGTCACCTTCTTCGTCTGGACGGCACTGATCATCGGCGGCCTCGGCAGTCTCCGTGGCGCTCTCGTCGGCGGCTTCGTCTTCGTCATCCTCCACGACATCCTCCGCTTCATCCCGGTCTCCGGCGAGGCGGCGTCGACCGTCTCCTCGCTCCGCACCGTGCTGATCGGGGTGGTGCTGATCGCGATCCTCCGCTGGCGGCCCAACGGCATCTTCCCCGAGCGGCCGGTGACGTTCGAGCCGACCGGCGCGCGCCCGCATGGCGGCGCCAGGGCGACGGTGGCCGACCATGCTTGAGGTTCGCGGCTGCCGGCTGGCCTTCGGCGGCGTCAAGGCCGTCGACGACGTGTCGATCACGGTGGCGGAGGGCAGCATCACCGGCCTGATCGGCACCAACGGCGCCGGCAAGACGACGCTGTTCAACATCGTCAGCGGCTTCCTCAAGCCCGATGCCGGCACCATCCGCTTCCGCGACGCCGACATCACCGCGGCCGAGCCGAGCCGCATCGCCGGCCGCGGCATCCTGCGGACGTTCCAGACGCCGGTCGGCTTCCCACGCATGACGGTCATGGAGAACATGCTCGTCTTCTCCGGCCATGACCGCGCCCGGCGCCAATCGCTGTTCGCCGGATCCCGGGTCCCGCGCGAGACGCTCGAGGCGGCCGATGCGATCCTCGCCGATTTCGGGCTCCAGGGACGGCGCGACAGCTGGGTCCAGGACCTCAGCGCGCCCGACCTGAAGATGCTCGAGTTCGCCCGGGCGATGATGGCGCGGCCGACCCTCCTGATGCTCGACGAGCCGGCGGCCGGCGTGAACCCGGCGCTCATCGGAAGCCTTGCGGGGCGCATCGAATCGCTGCGCCGCCAGGGCGTGAGCTTCCTGCTCGTCGACCACAATCTCAAGTTCGTTTGCAGCGTCTGCGACGCCATCTACGCGATGGCGGACGGTCGCATCATCGCGGAGGGCTCGCCGGACGAGGTGATCCGCGATCCAAAGGTTCTCGAGCTCTACATCGGCAAAGGTGTGCGGAGCCGAGAGGACGACCACAAGAAAGGGGACTCGAAGCAATGAGCAGAATGAGAAAGACCCTGACCGGTTCCGTCGGCGCCATCGCACTTCTGGCCTTCGCCGGCGCGGCCGCCGCCGAGGACGTGAAGTTCGGCTTCCTTGTCGGCTTCAGCGGCGACATGGCGCCGTGGGCCGGCGCCCTCAACAACGGCGCCATCCTCGCCGTCGAGGAGATCAATGCCGCGGGCGGCATCAATGGCAATACCCTCGTCCTCGTACCCGAGGACAACGCCTCGACCGCCGCCGGCGGCGTTCGCGGCGCGCAGAAACTGATCAACGTCGACATGGTCTCCGCCATCATCGGCCCGGAATCGGATCCGATCATGGCGATCCTGACGCTCGCCA
>JAEZEN010000420.1 GCA_023433185.1 Pseudomonadota bacterium
ACGAGCTGCGCACCGCCACGCGTGCTCTGCCCAGTGCCGGCGAGCTGCTCGCCATTCCGCGCCAGCGCCTCGACAGCGCCGGCGCCTCGCTGCCGCGCGCCTTGAAGGCCAACACCCATGCGCATCATCGCCGCTTCGCAGAGGCCAGCGCCGGCCTCACGCTGCGCGTCCTGCGCGCACAGATCGCGCATGCAGCACAACGGCAGACGGCCTGCGGTGAGCGCCTGAAGCTCGCCGCCCGCGCGCTGCTGCGCCAGCGCCGCGATCGCTTCGCCAATCTCGAACTCCGCTTCAGGGCGTCGAAGTCGGCGAATGCACAGGCGCAGCGCAACGCAATCATCCGCGATCGCGAACGCGCGCTACGCCTCGCCGAACGCGCGCGCCGTGCGCTGACGACGTTGCTGCAACGCCAGCAGGCCCGCGTCGAAGCCTCGAACAAGCTGCTTGCCGCCCTCTCCTATCGCAGCGTGCTCGCCCGCGGCTTCGCGCTCGTCCGCTCGGGCGACCATCCGGTGCACGGCGCCGATGTCGCCGCGGGCACCGTCCTCGACATCGAGTTCCACGACGGCCATGTCGGCGCCGTCGCCACCTCCGGCCCTGTGCGCCAGCGCCGGCGGAAACCGGAGGCGGGGACCGCCGGCCAGCCCGGCCTGTTCGACGAATGAACCGGCTCCCGGGCATCGGGCGGAGCCTGCGATGACCGTGACCTGGCAGGCGTTCGCCCTCTGGCTCCGCCGCCACAACGGCGAGATCCGGGTGGGCGTCCGTGCCACCGTCGCCGCGGTCCTGTCCTATGCGCTGGCGAGCGCTCTGCATCTGCCACAGCCCTACTGGTCGGTGATCGCCACGCTCCTCGTCATCCAGGGCACGGTGGGAGCCTCGCTGCAGTCCTCCCTCGACTGGCTCGTCGGCACCATCGGCGGCGCCATCTATGGCAGCGTCGTCGGCTGGCTGATCCCGCACGACGATCCCGTGGCCGCAGGCCTTGCGCTCGCCGTTGGCCTCGCCCCGCTCGCCTTCCTCGCCGCCATCAACGGCCGCTACCGGATCGCCCCGGTGACGGCGGTGATCGCCCTGATCGTGCCCCGCGGACCGGAAGTCGGCGCCATCGCATTCACCCTCGAGCGGACGGCCGAGATCGGCCTCGGCGCCGTGGTCGCGGTGGCGGTGGCGCTGCTCGTCCTGCCGGCGCGCTCCCACGGCCTTCTCGCCGGGGCGGCGAGCCGGGTGCTCGACGCCATCGCCGGCCTCTTGCCGCTCCTTGCCGCCCGCACCGTCTCGGTCCAGATGGACAACGCGAAGGCGCTCGCCGCCTTCGCCGACGTCCGCGCCAAGATGACCGCGCTCGATGCGGCGGCCGAGGAATCGCGGCGCGAGCGCCAGATCCGGCTCACCGACGACCCCGATCCCGACGCCCTCGTCTGGGCGGTGATCCGGACGCGGAACGACGCCATCGTCCTTTTTCGGGCTACGAGCCGGCCCCTGCCGGCCCTGCTCGCGGCTGACCTTGGGCCGATCATCGGCGCGGCGGCCGAGACCGCCGCCGAAATCATCCGCGGTGCGGCCGCGGCCTTCGCGGCCCGCAAGAGCCCACCCGACCCGGCCGCCTTCGGTACCGCCCACCGGGTCTATGCCGACCGGATCGAGGCGCTCCGGGCTTCGGGCGAGATCCGCACGTTCCCCACCGAAGTGGTGGAGCAGCTTTTCTCGCTGGCCTTCGCCCTCGAACAGCTCCGCGTCGATATCGCCGAACTCTGCCGCCAGTGCGCCGCCTATGCGCGGCCGCCCGTCATTCCGCCGCGGGTCGAATCCGAAGTGTCATGACGTGGCGGCGCTTCCCTGCCCGGCCGAGGTCGTCGAACCCGGCCTCGGCGAAGGCCGATACGAATCCCATGTGCCGGTAACTCGGTGAATCCGGATCGACCGGGTAGGCCTCGACCACCGTCGCGCCATTGGCCCGGGCGTGCGCCACGGCACCGGCGATGAGCCGCCGCATCAGGCCGCCGCGGCGCAGGGCTGCGGGCACGTAGAAGCACGAGATCGCCCACACGTCCTCGCCCTCACCCACCGGCGCGCCCTTGAGGCGGAACGTGGCCCGCGGCGCGACCGACACCCAGCCGACCGCCTCCGTGCCGTCATAGGCGAGCAGCCCGACGGGAATACCGGCCCGGATGCGCCCGGCGATCTGGCGGCGGCTGTTCGCGGCGCTGGCGACGCTCACCTCGTCGGGGGTCCGCCGAAACGCCATGCACCAGCACCAACTGGGCGCGCCGCGGGCCGAGAAGAACGCCTCGAAGGCCGGTAGCGTCCCCACGGTGACCGGATCGAACGTGAGCTTCGCCATGGATCCTCGACATGGTGACGCATGAGCATGCCCCCCGCACGCGACGGCACAACCCGAAAAAACGCCGCAACGGGCTCCGCCACCCGAAGGACGTCGCCCATTTCCCCGCCGCACCGCGCCGTCATCCCGACGGCAGTCGGGATTCATCGCGAACGCCGACGCCGCAGGCGCGGTCCTGCCTTGCTGCTCCGACTTCGATGGATGCCGGCTTTCGCCGGCATGACGGGGTGCCAGGGATCGGCCGTCTTCGGCCAGTCCGTGTCCCCACCCTACTCCACGAACACCGTGACGCGGTCCGACCGTCCCGTCCCATCGACGACCGACAGCGTCACGAAGCCCGCACCGTCGGGCTGCCAGGTCTCGTCGCGCGAGAACGGGCTCTGCCCGACCGGCACGCCGTTGGCGAAGAAGGTGAAGGGCGGCGCGCCGTTCCGCACCTTGATGACCAGCGGCGTGGGATCGCCGGCCTTCAGGCCGAGGTCGACGACGACGCCTTCGCGCGGGAAGGCGATCTCCGGGCCGGTGTCGCGGACCACCACCTTCTCGTCCGGGTGACGAAAGCGGCGGAGCGGCGGCGGCAGCTCCGAGGTCGTCGCGACCAGCACCCCGGGCGGCTGCGCCCGCAGCGGCGCGCGGCGCGGTCCGATCCTGCTGAAGGCCTCGAACAGCACCGGCGCAGCGCCGGTGATGCCGGAGAGGCCCGGAACGGCGGTGCCGTCCGGGCGGCCGATCCACACGCCGACGACGTGGTGGCCGTCGAAGCCGATCGCCCAGGCATCGCGATAGCCATAGGAGGTGCCGGTCTTGTAGGCGACGAGGCCGGGCGAGGCATTGTTGGGCGGCGGCACGTCGGCGAGGATGTCGGCGACCTGCCACGCCGAATCCGGCTCGAGCACCGGGGGCCCGGCCATCGGCGCGGCGATACCCATGACGCCGTCATGGAGCGCGACGGGCATGCCGCCGCGGGCGAGCGCGGCGTAGAGCTGGACGAGATCGCGGAGCGTCATCCCGACCCCGCCGAGGCCCACGGCGAGGCCGGGCGAGGACAGCGCCGGGAGCGTCGGGACGGTGCCCGCCCGCTTCATCCGCGCCACCAGCCGCGCCGGGCCGATGGCGTCGAGCGTGACGATCGCCGGAATGTTCAGCGACTCGGTCAGCGCCTCGCGCATGGTGACCGTGCCGCGGAAGAACCCGTCGAAGTTCTGCGGCGCGTAGCCGCCGAAGGCGGTCGGCCGGTCCTCGATCAGGCTCGAGGGATGGGCAAGCCCCTCCTCGAAGGCCAGCCCGTAGATCAGCGGCTTCAGCGTCGATCCCGGCGAGCGCAGCGCGAGCGTCATGTCGACATGGCCGGCGCGCTGGTCCTCCAGAAGGCCGGGCGAACCGACCGAGGCGAGGAT
>JAEZEN010000502.1 GCA_023433185.1 Pseudomonadota bacterium
TCCAGCCTTCCGCCGCGGCACGGAGCGGAATGAGGGTGAGCTGCAGCCCGTGGCCGCTGATCAGGAAGGCGACGCCGACGAGGAGGGAAGCGATCGAGCCGATGGTGGCGAGCATGGCGGCATGCCGCGCCAGGCTCAGGCGGTGAGCGACGCCGGACGCGCCTCCCGGCCGAGGGCTGCGAAGACGGTGGCGACGATGCCGGCGGCGTCGAGACCGGCCATGGCGTACTGCTTCTCCGGCTTCTCGTGGTCGACGAAGCGGTCGGGCAGGGCCATCGGCCGCACCTTCAGCCCGCGGTCGAGGCCGCCGGAGACGGCGAGGTGGTGGAGCACCTGGCTGCCGAAGCCGCCGACCGCGCCCTCCTCGATGGTGATCAGCACCTCGTGCTCGCGGGCGAGACGGTCGATCAGCGCGGTGTCGAGGGGCTTGGCGAAGCGTGCATCGGCGACCGTCGTCGACAG
The DNA here is from genome assembly GCA_023433185.1 of Pseudomonadota bacterium. The sequence goes on from JAEZEN010000502.1 coordinate 463, forward strand.
CCCCGCGGCTTCGAGGTCGCGCGCCGCGGCGAGGCATTCCTGGAGCCGGCCGCCGAACGAGAGCAGCGCCACCTTTGTGCCTTCCCGCACGATCCGGCCCCGGCCGATCTCGAGCGGGACGCCGAACTCCGGCAGGTCGACGCCGACGCCGTCGCCGCGCGGATAGCGGAAGGCCGAGGGGCGATCGTCGATCGCCACCGCCGTCGCCACCATGTGGCGGAGCTCCGCCTCGTCGGCCGCCGCCATGACGACGAACCCCGGCAGGCAGGAGAGATAGGCGGTGTCGAAGGCGCCGGCATGGGTGGCGCCGTCGGCGCCGACGAACCCGGCGCGGTCGATCGCGAAGCGGACCGGCAGCCCCTGGATGGCGACGTCGTGCACCACCTGGTCATAGGCGCGCTGGAGGAAGGTCGAGTAGATCGCCGCGAAGGGCTTGTACCCCTCGGTGGCGAGGCCGGCGGCGAAGGTGACGGCATGCTGCTCTGCGATGCCGACATCGAAGGTGCGTTCCGGGAAGCGCGAGCCGAACAGGTCGAGCCCGGTGCCGCCCGGCATTGCGGCGGTGATCGCGACGATCCGGTCGTCCTTCTCGGCCTCCCGGATCAGGCTCTCGCCGAAGACCCGCGTATAGGAGGGCACGTTCGCGACGCTCTTGGCCTGCGCGCCGGTGACCACGTCGAACTTCGCCACGCCGTGATACTTGTCGCGCGACGCCTCGGCCGGGGCGTAGCCCTTGCCCTTCTGGGTGACGACATGGACCAGCACCGGGCCGTTCCGCATGGCGCGGACGTTTCTGAGCACCGGCAGCAGATGGTCGAGATTGTGCCCGTCGATCGGGCCCACATAGTAGAAGCCGAGCTCCTCGAAGAGCGTACCGCCGGTCCAGAAGCCGCGGGCATATTCCTCGGTGCGCTTGGCCTTGTCGCGGAAGAAGCGCGGCAGGCGGTTGATCGCGCGCTTGGCGAAGTTGCGGAAGCGCCGGTAGGCGCGGCCCGAGACGAGGCGGGCGAGATGGGCCGACATCGCGCCGACCGGCGGGGCGATCGACATGTCGTTGTCGTTGAGGATGACGACGAGCCGCGACTTGAGGTGACCGGCATTGTTCATCGCCTCGTAGGCCATGCCGGCCGACATCGCGCCGTCGCCGATCACCGCGATCACCGAACTGTCGCCCTCGGACAGGTCGCGGGCGACGGCCATGCCGAGGCCGGCCGAGATCGAGGTCGAGGAATGGGCGGTGCCGAAGGGGTCGTATTCGCTTTCCGAGCGCTTGGTGAAGCCCGACAGGCCACCGCCCTGGCGCAGCGTCCGGATGCGGTCGCGCCGGCCGGTGAGGATCTTGTGCGGATAGGCCTGGTGGCCGACGTCCCACACCAGCCGGTCGCGCGGCGTGTCGAAGACATAGTGGAGCGCCACCGTCAGCTCGACCACGCCGAGGCCGGCGCCGAGATGGCCGCCGGTGACCGAAACCGCCGAGATCGTCTCGTGGCGGAGCTCGTCGGCGAGCTGGCGAAGTTGCCCCGCTTCAAGCCTGCGGAGATCATCGGGCGTGGAGACGGTGTCGAGGAGGGGCGTCGGCGACTGGGTCATGGAAATGCGGAGGCCCCCGGGGGCTCGGGATGGGTCGGCGCGGCAGAGCCCGCGCAGGTCAAAGGCTTATACCAGCCCGACAGAAGGTGCAAAGTAAGGCAATTCCAAGCTCAAGGCGGCGCCGGGATGAACTCTTCCTCGTCGCCGAACACCTTGTCGAAGCGCCCGGCCGCCCAGTCGGCCCGGGCCGCCGCGATCCGCTCCTTCGAGGACGAGACGAAGTTCCACCAGATGTGGCGCGGGCCGTCCATCGGCTCGCCGCCGAGCAGCATCAGCTTCGCCGCGGTCACGGCGCGGATCGCCAGCCGGTCGCCGGGGCGGAAGACCAGCAGCCGGGGCGCCTCGAAACGGTCGCCGCCGACCTCGACCGTGCCGTCGAGGATGAAGACGGCGCGCTCCTCGTGGGTCGCGTCGACGGGCAGCCGGCTCCCCGCCGCCATCGCGACATCGGCGTAGAACATCTCGCTGAAGGTCGCGACCGGCGCTATCTCGCCATAGAGCGAGCCGACGATGAGCCGCACGGTGACGCCGTCGGCGCCGATCTCGGGGAGGGCCGCCCTGCCGTGATGGGCGAAGCTCGGCGCGGCCTCCTCGTGGGCCTTCGGCAGCGCCACCCAGGTCTGGAACCCGCCGACCGGGCTCACCTTGCCGACATCCTCGGGCCGGGCGCGCTCGGAATGGGCGATGCCCCGGCCGGCGGTCATCCAGTTCACGTCGCCGGGCACGATCTCCTGGAGGCTGCCGACCGAATCGCGGTGCACCAGCCGCCCGGCATTGATGTAGGTGACGGTGGCGAGGCCGATATGGGGGTGCGGCCGCACGTCGAACTTCTCGGTGATCAGCATCTCGCCCGGCCCGAAGGTATCGAGGAAGATGAACGGCCCGACCATCTGGCGCTCGACCGAGGGCAGGACGCGGCCGACCGTGAAGCCGCCGAGATCGCGCGCCCGCGGCACGAGGATGTGCTCGATCAGGTCGGCGGCGCGGGCATCGCCGAGGTCGGGGTCGATCGGCGGCAGCGGGCGCATGGGGGAGTCTCCCGGAGGGCGGATCGTACTCAGATAGGCCGGACGGCCCCGGGCGGCAATGGCCCGGCCGAGCGGGCCCAGCGCTCGCACGGGGAGGGATCGGGCAATGCGGGGTCCTGCGTTTCGCCGCGGCTCCGGCGCCGGTCCCTGCAAGAGCGGCTGCGGGCGCGTTCCGACGGGCGACGGGTTCGACTGGACGGGGAGGGCGCCCCGCGCCGATGGTGGCGCCTATGCTCCCCCGTCGGCGACCACGACGTCCCGGCCGCGGCGCTTGCCCTCGTAGAGTGCGGCAT
>JAEZEN010000554.1 GCA_023433185.1 Pseudomonadota bacterium
AGGTTCCTCGGGCTGGCCGAGCGCCTGATCGCCATCGCCTTCTGGGCTTCGGCACTGGCTGCGATCACAGCCAACCTCCTCCTGCCTGGCAGCAGCATGCAACAGTCTTCCGGCTGCAATCTCTCGGGTCGCGGGGTCGCGGTCCTTCAAACCGAATGCCGGGGCTTCCCGGGCGCGGACGGGATCGCGCTCGTTGCCAATCTGTGGATGGTGCCTCTCGCGGCGGTCGTCCTCGGGTTCAGTGGGATGCTCATAGGGGTGCCAATAGCCTTGGCCGGCCTGCTCGCCCTGGTGCTCGTCGGGTTGGGAACGATCGGGCTCTGCGGGGACATAGGCTGGCTTGTGGGGCGCCTGATCGGGAGCATCAGCGGTCGCGGAAGGATCACGTGACGTCCCTGAGCCGCGTCGGCAAGGGCGGGCGGCGGTAGCTTGCCAGTGAACGCAGCGGCGCGGCGCCGGTTTAAGACGGAGAGAAACGCCATGACCGAGCCCCAGCCCCGATCCGCCTCCGAGGCCGACGCCCAGGCCGTCGCCGCCGTCATCACCCTCGCCTTCGCCAGCGACCCGATGGCCCGGTGGTCCATGCCGGACGTCCAGCGGTACTTTGCCGAGATGCCGTCGGTGGTGCGCGCCTTCGGCGGCAACGGCTATGCCCATGTCAGCATCGATGTCGTCGATCCTGGCCGCGGCGCGGCGATGTGGCTGCCGCCGGGAGAAACGCCGGACGTCGCGGCGCTCGTCGGCCTGTTCGAGACCCATGCGCCGGCCGATCGTCTGCCCGACATCATGGCGGTCTTCGAGGCGGTCGACGCCTACCACCCCAAGGAACCGCATTGGTACCTGCCGCTGATCGGCATCGACCCGGTCTGGCAGGGTCGGGGGATCGGTTCGGCGCTGATGCGCCATGCGCTGGCCCGCGCCGATGCCGATGGCCTGCCCGCCTATCTGGAATCGTCGCATCCCCGCAATGTGCCGTTCTACGAGCACTTCGGCTTCGAGGCTCTGGGGTCTATTCAGGTCGGGTCGTCCCCGACGATGGTGCCGATGCTCCGCCGCCCGCGGTAGGAAAGCGGCGGGCGAAGGCGGTTGACGGGAATTTCGCCCATCGCAAAGCGCCTCTTGCGCGGTGGGGAAGGGCGACGAACACTGACGGAAGCGCCACGCTGCATTCGCGTCGGTCGCTTCGGGGTTGTCGGCCGGAGCTGTGTATGGGAGGCCTTCGGGGCAGCGGATCGGCGTCGTGGGGGCGAGGCACGGAGTCGCTCGCGCGGCCGGCCGAGTGCCCGATGGCTGTCGCCGCGCAGGGAGCCCGTCATGGATACAAACCAAGCGCAGTTCGTCGGAGACATCCCCCACCATTATGACACCGGTCTCGGGCCGATCATCTTTGCCGACTATGCCGACGACATGGCCCGGCGGGTCGCGGCGGCCGCCCCCACTCAGGTCCTCGAGACGGCGGCCGGCACGGGGATCGTCTCAAGGCGACTCCGCGACCTTCTGCCCCCGCCCGTCGGGCTGACCGTGACCGACCTCAATCCGCCGATGCTCTCGCTCGCCCGCACCAAGTTCCGAAGCGACGAGACAGTCTCGGTCGAACCCGCCGACGCGATGGCCCTGCCGTACCCGGACGCCGGTTTCGACGCGGTCGTCTGCCAGTTCGGGATGATGTTCTTCCCGGACAAGCCTCAGTCCTTCCGTGAGGTCTTCCGCGTGCTTGCGCCGGGAGGGCGGTACTTCTTCAGCGTCTGGGATTCCGACCGGCACAACCCGTTCGCGCGCATCGTCGATGAGGTCGTCGGTGAGGTCTTTCCCGTCGATCCGCCCCAGTTCTACAAGGTGCCGTTCTCCTGCCACCAGATCGACCCGATCAAGGAGGCGCTGGGCGACGCCGGCTTCGCGGACCTTGCGATCAACGTGATCACCCTCGACAAGACCGTCCCGGAGGTGGCCGCATTCGCCCGGGGCCTCGTCTTCGGCAACCCGCTGATCGATCAGATCAGGGCGCGTGGCAACGTCGATGCGGAGGCGGTATTTGATGCTGTCGTTGCGCGGCTGCACCGTGCGTTCGGACCGGACCCGGCGCGCATGCAACTCCAGACCATCATGTTCGAGGCGCGGAAGCCGATGTGATGCGGTGCCCTTGGCCATGACCCTCCACGTCGCCTTCCTTCGCGGGGTTGGCGGGCCCAAGCCCGCCGCCGGCGATGCACTGAAGGCCTGCCTCGGTGCCGCCGGCTACGACCGCGTCCGCCCGGTCCTGGCGACCGGCAACGTCGTCTTCGCCCTCGGCCGGAAGCGGAAGCCGCCCGAAGAGGAAGTCCTCAGCGCGCTCATCGCAGATCATTTCGGCTACCCGCTGCCGGCCATCCTCCGCACCGGCGAGAGGGTGGCGGCGATGGTCGCGGACGATCCGTTTCACGGGGTCGACCAGGGGCGGCTGAACCGTTTCGTCGCGCTGCTCGCCGCGGACGCCCCGCCCGCCGCCGCGTTCCCCGATCCGCCGCGGGATGCCGGCTACCGCCTCATCGAGCGGGGCGAGCGCGACCTCCTGTTCGTCATCGACCGGGAGGCGGTGAAGACCCCGGACCTGATGGGCCGGCTGGAGAAGGCGTTCCGGAAGCGCCTGACGGCGCGGACCTGGGGCACGATCGAGAAGGTCGCCGCCGCGATCGCCGCTGGATAGGGATCGGAAAAATCCGCGGTTTGCCGCGCGGTCGCCGCGGGTTAGGTTCAGGGCGAGCCATTCCTCTCGCAATGGAGTCGCACCCCTTTGAGCAAAGCCTCGAATGCCGGTCCCGGGAGGGCCGCCAGCACCCCGGCCGACGCGGCGCTCGCCACGGGGTCGAACGCGCCGAACCGGGCCGACCTGTCGCTCGAGGCCTCCATCGGGCGGAAGGTGCGCAATCTCCGCCAGCGGCTGCAACTGACCGCCAGCGAGGTCGCCGCCGAGGCCGGGCTTTCCACCGGCATGCTGTCCAAGATCGAGAACGGGGGCACCTCGCCCTCGCTGTCGACGCTCCAGGCGCTGGCCCGCGCCCTCAACGTGCCGCTGACGTCGTTCTTCGCCGATTTCGAGGAGCGGCGCGACTGCTCCTATGTGCGGGCGGGGCAGGGCGTGTCGATCGAGCGCCGTGGCACCAAGGCCGGCCACCGCTACGAACTGCTCGGGCACTCGCTGTCGGGCGACATCGTCGTCGAGCCCTACCTGATCACGCTGAGCGAGGATGCCGCTCCCTATGCGCTCTTCCAGCACGAGGGCGTCGAGTTCCTCTACATGCTGACCGGCAAGGTGGTGTACCGCCACGCCGACCAGCTCTATCCGATGGCCCCGGGCGATGCGCTGTACTTCGATGCCGGCGCCCCCCACGGGCCGGAGGAACTGGTCGAGCGGCCGATGACCTATCTCTCTATCATCATCTACCCGCGGAGCTGATGGGCCTCGGTCCATGAAGAAAGTGGGGGGGGCGTGCGCCCCACAAAACCCGGTT
>JAEZEN010000017.1 GCA_023433185.1 Pseudomonadota bacterium
ACCGGCGCATCGGGAAAGCGCTCGGGCGTGGCGAAGGCGGTGCGCGGGTCGATGATGGTCGGGTCGAACCCGGCGATCCGCGCCATCGGCGCCAGCGCCTGGCTGATATGGACGGCGCCGATGACCACGAGCCGCGGCGGCGGCAGCTCGACGGTGAGGAAGAGGCTCCGGCCCCCGGCCTCGACGGTGCCCGAGACGCCGCTCCGGAAGCGGGCCCCCAGAACGTCGGCGAGCGGATCGTCGTCGTATCCCTCGGCCTCGACGACGAGGCGGGCCTCGCCGGTGGCCGGCTCGGTGACGAGGATCGCGGCCTGGCGCGCGGCGCGCGCCGCATTGAGGCGGCGGAGAAGGTCGAGCTTCATGGGTGTCAGTCCAGTTTCTCGACATAGACCCGGATGCGCCCGCCGCAGGAGAGGCCGACGCGCCACGCGGTCTCGTCGGCGCCGCCGAACTCGAGCGTGCGCGCCCTGCCGTCGGCGATCACGTCGGCAGCTTCTGCGACCACCGCGCCCTCGACGCAGCCGCCCGACACCGAGCCCTCGAAATTGCCGTCCTCGTCGATGACGAGATGGCTTCCGACCGGCCGCGGGGCCGAGCCCCAGGTCTCGATCACGGTGGCGATGGCGACGCCGCGCCCGGCCTTCTTCCAGGCCTCGGCGGTGGCGAGCACGTCGCGGTTCGGGGCTGTCGCGCCGTCCATGGCATCCTCCGGATTCATCGATCTGTTCCGATGAATATAACGATGCGGACCGCGGATCGCCAATGGGCGGATCGTGCACGCATTCGCGATCCCGCGCCGCGCCGGCGGCCGGGGTCTGGGGTCGGTCGTTCCCGGCAAGCCGGGGGGTGGCGGACGCCGGCACCGTGCCGGGTCGGGCAGTCCGAAGGGAAGGCGCGTTGCCGGCGCCCGCCGCGGCGACTTTGAGCTCCCGGGCTCGGCGCTCTTCACCGACCCGCGAGGGGCGGTTTAAGCCTTGAAAGCGGCCGTCTTTAGTGACGGCGGTCCTCGCCCGGGCTTCCCCACCCCGGCCTGCGAAGCCGACGTGAAGCGCCGCTCCCCGCTCCACCGATGGACCGCCTCCGGACGGCGCCCCCCGTGAGCCGGGATGGCGCGAAGTGTACGGCGTGATTCGGGAGGGGGGATAAGTCGTGGGTGTTTCTGAATGCGGGCGCTCGGGTCGACCAAGGTCCCGCTCATTCCCGCGCACGCAGGAATGCAGCTCTTCCGGGACGCGCCATCGCGTTTGGCCCATCTGGTTCCCCGCATGCGCGGGGATGAGCGGCTGGGGAGGGCGCGCGGGACTTGTCCCCGCCGGAGGAGCCTCCGGTGCATACGGAGGTGAGCCTGGCGGCGCAGGTCCCCCCCGTCACCCCGGCGCAAGCCGGGGTCCATCCGGAACGGGTCCGGCCGTGAGGCCAGCGATGGATTCCGGCCTTCGCCGGAATGACGGAAGAACGCAATGACGGCGGCCACCGGCCGCCTACGTCTTCCGTTGCCGGGCGGATGCCGTGGTGCGGTTGAGGTCGACGGCGGCGCGGACCAGCGCCGTGAAGGCTGCCGGGTCGATGTCCTCGCCGGCGTGAAGGTCGATGGCGCGGCGCACGTTGCCCTCGAGGCTGGCGTTGAACAGGCCGGCGGGATCGGGCAGCGCCGCACCCCGGGCGAAGGTCAGCTTCACCACCGCCTTGTAGGTCTCGCCGGTGCAGAGGATGCCGTCCGATTCCCAGACCGGCACGCCGCGCCACTTCCATGTTTCGACGACGTCGGGCACGGCGGCACGGATGAGGGCGCGGACGCGAGCGAGCGTCGCACCGCGCCAGTCCCCGAGTTCGGCGATCCGGGCGTCGATCAGCGCCGACGGATCGGGGTCGGAGGTCGTCATGGCATGGCGTTTCCGTGCGCCGGGGCGGGGGCGCCTAGCCTCCGAGGTTGAACGCCGCCAGCGCCGCCATGTTGACGATGTCGGAGTCCCTGGCGCCGAGCGAGACGATCTGCACCGGCTTGTCGAGGCCGACCAGCAGCGGGCCGATCACCGTCGAGCCGCCGAGCTCCTGGAGGAGCTTGGTCGAGATCGAGGCGGAGTGCCAGGCCGGCATGACCAGGACATTGGCCGGGCCGGACAGGCGGCAGAACGGATAGGAGGCCATGGCCCCGGCGTTGAGCGCGACATCGGCGGCCATCTCGCCGTCATACTCGAAATCGACCCGCCGGCCGTCGAGGATCCGGACCGCGTCGCGGACCTTCTGAGAGCGCTCGCCCTCCGGCTGGCCGAAGGTCGAGTAGGCCAGGAAGGCGACGCGCGGCTCGTAGCCCATGCGCTTGGCGACCCCGGCGGTCTCCTCGGCGATGTCGGCGAGCTCCTCCGCCGTCGGCATCTCGTGGATGGCGGTATCGGCGACGAGCACCGTGCGGCCGCGGGACAGCACGATCGACACGCCGATGACGCAATGGCCGGGCTTGGGATCGATCGCCCGCCGGATGTCGCCGAGCACGGCGCCGTAGTTGCGGGTGACGCCGGTGACCATCGCGTCGGCATCGCCCAGGGCGATCATGCAGGCGCCGAAGGCGTTGCGGTCGGTATTGGCGAGGCGCTGGCAGTCGCGGAACAGGAAGCCCTGGCGCTGCAGCCGGGCATAGAGGTAGTCGGCATAGTCGGCGTTGCGCTTCGACAGCCGGGCATTGTGGATCTCGATGCCCTCGCGGATGTCGATGCCGGCGCGGTCGGCGGCGGCGCGCACCGTTTCCTCCCGGCCGATGAGGATGGCGGTGCCGAGCTTGTTGTGGACGAAGCTCGCAGCGGCGCGGATCGTCTGCTCCTCCTCGCCCTCGGCGAAGACGACGCGCTTGGGCGCCCGCCGGACGCGCTGGAAGATGCGCTGGAGGGTGCCGACGATCGGATCACGGCGGGCGGAGAGCTGGACCTTGTAGGCCGGCATGTCGAGAATCGGCTTCCGCGCGACGCCCGATTCCATCGCCGCCTTCGCCACCGCCGCCGGGATCTCGCTGATCAGGCGCGGGTCGAAGGGCACCGGAATGATGTAGCCCGGCCCGAAGCGCGGGCGCATGCCCTGATACGCGGCGGCGACCTCGTCGGGGACATCCTCGCGGGCGAGCGCGGCGAGGGCCTGGGCGGCGGCGACCTTCATCTGGTCGTTGATGGTGGTCGCCCGCACGTCGAGGGCGCCGCGGAAGATGTAGGGGAAGCCGAGGACGTTGTTGACCTGGTTGGGATAGTCAGACCGGCCGGTGGCGACGATCGCATCGTCGCGAATGTCCGCGACCTCCTCCGGCGTGACCTCCGGGTCCGGATTGGCCATCGCGAAGATGATCGGGTTGGGCGCCATGGAGCGGATCATCTCGGGCGTCAGCGCACCCTTGGCGGAGAGCCCGTAGACGACATCGGCGCCGGCCATCGCGTCGGCCAGCGTGCGCGCATCGGTCTCGACCGCGTGGGCCGACTTCCACTGGTTCATGCCCTCGGTACGGCCCTTGTAGATCACCCCCTTGGTGTCGCAGAGGATGACGTTCTCGTTGGGCATGCCCATCGCCTTGACCAGTTCGACACAGGCGATGCCGGCGGCGCCGGCGCCGTTGCAGACGAGCTTCGTCGTCTTGATGTCGCGGCCGGTCAGGAACAGCGCGTTGATCATCCCGGCGGTGGCGATGATCGCCGTGCCGTGCTGGTCGTCATGGAAGACGGGGATGTCCATCAGCTCGCGGAGCCGGGACTCGATGATGAAGCAGTCCGGCGCCTTGATGTCCTCGAGATTGATGCCGCCGAAGGACGGGCCGAGATAGCGCACGGCGTTGATGAATTCGTCGACGTTCTCGGTGTCGACCTCGAGGTCGATCGAATCGACATCGGCGAAGCGCTTGAAGAGCACCGCCTTGCCCTCCATCACCGGCTTCGACGCCAGCGCCCCGAGATTGCCGAGGCCGAGGATCGCGGTGCCGTTGGAGATGACGGCGACGAGGTTGCCGCGGCTCGTATATTCGAAGGCGAGGGCCGGGTCCTCGGCGATCGCCCGCACCGGGACGGCGACGCCGGGCGAATAGGCGAGCGACAGGTCGCGCTGCGTCGCCATCGGCTTGGTGGGCACGATCTCGAGCTTGCCGGGACGCCCCTGGGCATGGAACGCCAGCGCCTCCTGGTCGGTGAACGAGGGACCGGCCTTGGCGTGCTTGAGCGGTTTCGACGGGGCATTCATCGGCGTTTCCTCGTGCCGCGGCGGCGGCCATTCGTTGTCGGTGGAGTTCGTCGGACGATAGCACCCTGCGCCGGGAGGGAAAACCTTGGCGGGTCCGGAGCGTCCGAAATATCGGTTCCAAGACGTCGCGGCCGAGGGCCGTGCCGGCGGGGCGCCAAGAACGCGGGGCGCGGCGCGTCCTCCGGGGATGCCGGGGATGGGCCGCGCCGCGGCGAATCTCAGGAGACGGTCTCGAAATGCTGGTCCTTGAGCGCCTCGCGGAAGCCGTTCATGGCCTCGTTGATCTTGCCCCAGTTGGGCAGGGCCTCGATCCGCTTCAGCCACGCCTCGATGTTTGGGTAGGCCGAGAACTCGTTGCGGATCGGATGGCCGCAGGTGAGCAGCCCGGCGCCGAACAGATCGGCGATGGTGAGGTCGTCGCCGGTGAGATACGGTTTGCCCTGGCCAAGCCAGTGGTCGTTGAGCACCTTGAGCCAGCGCTTGGTCTGCCCCTTGCCCCACTCGATCGTCGCCTTGTGGGCCTCCTCCGTGGGCCGCTTGTGGTGCGGAAAGAGCTGGGGGTAGACGACGCCATAGGCATAGTCGCGATAGAAGCCGGTGTTGAACCAGTCCATCAGCTCGTTGACCTTGGCGCGGGCCTTGAGGTCCTTCGGGTAGGTCGCCATGTCGAACTTGTCGGCGAGATATTTGAGGATCGCCGAGCTCTCGGTGAGCGTGAAGTCGCCGTCGACCAGCGCCGGCACGAGGCCGTTGGGGTTCACCGAGATGTAGGGCTCCTGGAGATGGGCGCCGGTCATCACGTCGACCACCTCCATCTCGACCGGCAGCTTGTTCTCCTCGATGAACAGGATGACCGGCCGGCTCGTGTTGGACGCCGGGTGCATGTAGAGCTTCATGATGCTGCCTCCCTGGGATTGCTGCTCCGCCGCCTATTCGCGCGGCGCGTAGGGGTCCTTCGGCTCGCGGTCGGCGGACAGGCTGTGGCGCCGGCGGCGGACGATATCCTCGATCGCATCGGCGAGGTGGGCCTCGGTGATGTTGTAGTCGCCGCGGGCGACGCGGATCTTGTGCGCCTCGTAGAGCACCTCGCCGTGCGAGACGCCCTCGGGCGGGAAGAAGCGGTAGGCGGCGAGTTCGACCAGCAGCCCCAGCGGATCGCGGAAGTAGATCGAATCCATGAAGCCGCGGTCCTTGACACCGCTATGCGCGATGCCGCGGCGGTCGAGCCGCTCGATCGCCTGGGCGAAGGTCGCACGCGACACCCAGAAGGCGATGTGGTGGACGGCGCCGATCTCGTTGGGGGTCGGCATCGGGTCGGGCTTCCGGTTCTCGTTGGTGAAGATGGTGATCAGGCGGCCGTCGCCGGGATCGAAGTAGAGGTGGCTCTCCTCCGGCACGTCGAGGTTGGGCTGCTCGAAGATGAAGGGCATGCCGAGGACGCCCTCCCAGAAATCGATCGACGTCTGGCGGTCGGCGCCGACCAGCGTGATGTGGTGGACGCCCTGGACCTGGAGCTTCTGCATCGCCTCGACCTCCGCTTCGCCTGAGCGGCGAACCTAGCCGCAATCGGGCCGCACGGACAGGGGGATCAGAACCGGGTTCGCACGAGCGGCACGCGGCGCGGCCAGCCGCTAACCTTGTCCTCGCGGAGGAGCGTGAAGAGGCCCGACAGGCCGATCATGCCGATGCCGACGAGGGCGACGAGATCGGGGAACTCGGCGAAGAACAGCGCGCCGAAGACCACCGCCCAGGCGATCTGGCTGTATTGCGCCGGGGCGACGCGGTTGGCCGGGGCGGCGCGGGTCGCGGCCAGCATCGTGTACTGGCCGATGCCGGCGAGGACGCCGAACGCCGCCACCTTGAGGAGCGCCTCTCCGCTCGGCACCACGAAGACCGGGATCATCAGCGCGCCGCTGACCACGAAGATGGCGAGCATCAGCATGCCGACGAGGCTGACCCGGCGCTCGCTGTGGCCGATCATCCGGAGGATGACCATGCTGGTCGCGCCGGCGACGGCGCAGACCAGCGCCGCGAGGTGCCCGAAGTGGAGGGCGTTGAAGCCGGGCTTGACCACCAGCACAACGCCGAGGAGGCCGATCGCGACGGCGCCGATGCGGCGCCAGCCGACCCGCTCGCCGAGCAGCGGAATGGACATGATCGTGACGAAGACCGGGGCGAGGAAGATCAGCGAATAGGCCTCGGCGAGCGGGATGGTGGTGAAGGCGATGGTCGAGAAGATCGCCGCCGTCACCCCGCAGGCGGCGCGCAGGATGACGCGCTTCGGATGGCGCATGCGGAACATGTCGCGCCACTGCTCGCCGCGCGGGCGGAGCAGGAGGATGACGGCGAAGGCCGCGCCCTGGCCGAGGAAGACGATCTCCATGACCGGCAGTTCGCCGCCGAGGCTCTTGACGAGGGCGTCGGCCATCGCGAAGAGCGCATAGGTGAGGAAGCCGAGGGCGACGCCCTTGAGCATGGGGAACCGGAGGGAGGCAACGGCGGCCGGCGGCGAATCGCGCCGGTCAGGAACCCGATCTCCCTACTCCTCCGGCGCAGCGCCGTCACGCGCAGGAAGGTCGTGGCACACCCTTCAGGGAAACCGGCTCAGGCGTTCGACCAAGGCCCGTGGGCGACGACGCCGGGGGTGCCGATGCGCTCGAAACCGTGGGCGCCGAAGAAGTCGCGCTGGCCCTGGGTGAGGTCGGCGGTCGAGCGGCCGGTGCGGGCC
>JAEZEN010000032.1 GCA_023433185.1 Pseudomonadota bacterium
CGCGCCGGGGCGCTCGGGGCCCGCGCGGCGGCGCGCGACGCCATGGTCGGCTTCGTGGGCCGGCACGGCGTCCTGATCACGCCCACGGCGCCTGTCCCGCCCTATCCGGTCGAGAAGCGCTTCGTCGACGAAATCGACGGCGAGAAGCTCGTCACCTATCTCGACTGGCTGGTGCTGGGCTTCACCGTGACCGTCGCCGGCTGTCCGGCGATCTCGATCCCCTGCGGCTTCACGACGGACGGGCTCCCGGTCGGGCTCCAGCTCGTCGGCATGCCCTATGGCGAGACCGAGCTTCTGCGCATTGCAGCCTGGTGCGAGGCGGTGCTCGGTGCGGGGCTGTCGCGACCGATCAACCCGCGGGCGCCGGCTTGAGCGACGGCGCCGGCTGGCGGCGGGTCCGTCCGGTTGCGCTCCTCTTCGCCGCCGGCTTCTCCATCGGGCTGATCTTTCCGCTCGGCCGCCTGGCGGGCGAGGCCGGCATCCCGCCGCTCGTCTTCGCGGCGCTCGCGGCGGCAGGCGCGAGCCTCGTCCTCGGGGCGATCACGCTCGCGAGCGCCCAGCGGTTGCCGTTCGACGTGCCGACGCTCGGCTATGCCGCGATCGCCGGCCAGTTGACGTTCGCCATTCCCTTCGGGGCGCTCGTCCTCGTCATCCCGCATCTCGGCTCGGGCGTGCCGGCGATCCTCCAGTCGCTCGCCCCCATCGTCACGCTCGGCATGGTGCTCGTCATGGGCCTCGAGCGGCCGAACGCGATGCGCGCCCTCGGCCTCGCCACCGGCATGGCCGGGGCGCTGATCATCCTCGCCAGCCGCAATGCCGGAGCGCCGGGTGTCGACGCATCCTTCGGCTGGTACCTCGCCGCCATGGTCACGCCGGCAGCGCTGGCGGCGGGCAATGTCTACCGCTCCACCCACTGGCCGAAGGGCAGGGGGCCGATGCCGCTGGCGACGCTGACGCTCGCCGCCGCCGCCATCGGCCTCGGCCTGGCCGTGGCGGTCCAGGCGCTGGCCGGCGGCCTCACCGGTGCCGGTCAGGCGCTTCGGACCGGCTGGTGGCTGGTGGTCGCGCAAGCCGTTGCCACCGGCGTCGGCTACGCGTTCTTCTTCCGCCTCCAGCAGATCGGAGGGCCGGTCTACCTGTCCCAGATCTCCTACGTGAACACCGCGGTCGGCGTCGGCTTCGCCGTGCTGCTCTTTGGCGAGCATCTTTCCCTGTGGGTCTGGTTCGCGGTGGCGCTGGTCTTCGCCGGCGTCGCGATCGTCAACCGCGTACGCTGAGGCGGGCGCTCGCAGCTTCGAACGACTCTTACCGATTGACAGCCGTCGAAACGCCGGTATCGTTATTTGGAATACGCTATCCACTATGTGGATACGAGAGGAGCCGCCGGAGTGTCGTCGACGCGGGATCGAAACGGATGAAGCCGGCGCTCTTCGCGTACAGCGCGCCGACATCGGTCGCCGAAGCGGTGGCGCTGCTCGCCGCCGATCCCGGTGCGGTGGTGCTGGCCGGCGGACAGAGCCTCGTCCCGGCGATGAACCTCCGCCTCGCCAACCCCTCCCGCCTCGTCGACATCCAGCACATTCCCGGTCTCGGGGGCATCACGGTCGCGGACGGGAAGATCGTCGTGCGGGCCATGACACGGCACCGCGAACTCGAGCAGAGCGAGGCGGCCTACGCGGCCAACCCGGTGATCCGCGAGGCGATGGCCCATGTCGCCCACGTGCCGATCCGCAACCGCGGCACCGTCGTCGGCAGCCTCTGCCATGCGGACGCCGCCGCCGAGATGCCGATGATCCTGGTGCTGACCGGTGGCAGCGTGGTCGCCGAGGGGCCGGACGGGCGGCGGACGATCGCCGCCGAGGACTTCTTCCAGTTCCACATGACGACGACGCGGGCGCCGGGCGAACTGGTCGTCGAGGCGCACTTCCCGGTGCTGCCGGCCGGCGCCGGCGCCGCCTTCGACGAGTTCACCCGCCGCCACGGCGACTATGCCATCGCCGCCGTCGGGGCGATCGTCGGCTTCGACGGCGATGGCCGGGCCGACCGCGTGTCGATCGCCGCCTGCGGCATCGCGTCCCGTCCGGTGCGGCTGCGCGAGGCCGAGGCGCGCCTGACGGGGACGCGGGTCGAGGAGGTCGACCTCGCCGCCGCCGGCGAGGCCGCCAAGGCGGCGGTGACGGCTCCCGACGACATGCATGCCACGACATCCTACCGGCAGCGCGTCGTCGCCACCCTCGTCCGACGGGTGGTCGCCATCGCTGCCGACCGCGCGAGAAAAGGACGCTGAGCCCCATGCGCCGCTCGAAGATCGCCGCGCCCACCGTTTCCGCCGATCCCCGCGCCAGGGTCTCGCTTATCGTCAACGGCGAAACCGTCGAGCGCGAAGTCAGCGTCCGGATGCTGCTCTCCGACTTCCTCCGTCACGAACTCGGCCTGACTGGGACCCATGTCGGCTGCGAGCACGGTGTGTGCGGCGCCTGCACCGTGCTGATCGACGGCGTTGCCGGCCGCTCGTGCCTGACCTTCGCGGTCCAGGCGTCGGGCCATGAAGTGCGCACCATCGAGTCGCTCGCCGCCGAGGACGGGACCCTGCACCCGCTCCAGGAGGCGTTCCAGGACTGTCACGCGCTGCAATGCGGCTACTGCACGCCGGGCATCATCATGAACCTCGTCGGCATGTTCGAGGAGGGCCGGCCGCTCGACCTTACCGACGAGGGCATTCGGCTCGCGCTCTCCGGCAATCTCTGCCGCTGCACGGGCTACCAGAACATCGTTGCCGCGGTCCGCAAGGCCGCGGAGACCATGCCGGCAGGATCAGGATAAGGGACGGCGATGGCCACGCGCGCATTCGGATCGCGGATCAAGCGGACGATCGACCCGGCGCTGCTCCGCGGCGAGGGCGCGTTCGTCGACGACATACCGCTCGCCGGTCCGCTTCACGCCGCCTTTGTGCGGAGCCCCTATGCGCGGGCGAAGATCACGTCGATCGACGTCAGCGCGGCGCGCGCCCATCCGGGCGTCGTCGCCGTCTACACCGCCGACGACATCGGCGTGATCGACCGCGAGATGCCGCTCCTCATCCCGCATTCCTCGATGACCGCCGCGCGCACCCAGCGGCCGCTGGCGCGGGACGACGTCTATTACGTCGGGCAGACGGTCGTGATGGTCGTCGCCGTCGACCGCTACACCGCCGAGGATGCCGCCTCCCTGGTCGAGGTCGACTACGACCCGCGCGACGTCGCCATCGACATCGAGGAGGCGGTGAAGCCGGGTGCCCCGCTAGTCCATGACAGCCACCCCGGCAATGTCGCGGCCCACTTCGTCCAGGTGTCGGGAAACCCGGACGCGGCGATCGCCCGCGCCGAGCACGTCACGAAGGTCAGGGTGAAGGTCGAGCGCTCGACGGCGGCTCCGATGGAGTGCCGCGCGGTCGCCGCGCAGTTCGATGCCGTCACCGGCGAACTCACCGTGTGGGACGGCACCCAGGCGCCGATCTCGGTGCGCGGCGGCCTCGCCTCGATCTTCGGAATCGACGAGGACAAGGTCCGGGTGATCGCGCCGAATGTCGGTGGCGGCTTCGGGCAGAAGGTGCTGCTGTTCTATCCGGACGAACTGCTCGTGCCGATGGCGGCGATGCAGCTCGGCCGGCCGGTCAAGTACATCGAGGACCGGCGCGAGAACTTCATCGGCTCGAGCCAGGAGCGGACGCAGATCCACACCATCGAGCTCCATGCGACGAAGGACGGCGAAGTGATCGCGCTCCGCGACTCCTTCCTCCACGACACGGGCGCCTTCATTCCCTACGGCATCGCGGTCGCGCAGGTCGCCTCGACCTCGATCGCCGGACCGTATCGCATTCCCAATATCTGGGTCGAGTTCACCGCGGTCTACACGCCGACGGTGCCGGTCACGCCATACCGCGGCGGCGGCCGGCCGCAGTCCTGCTTCGCCATCGAACGGGCGATGGACCAGCTCGCCGAGGAACTCGGTCTCGACCGCTTCGAGGTGCGGCGCCGCAACCTGATCGGCAACGACCAGTTCCCCTGGACCCGCGAGGGCCTTCTCTTCGCCGACGGTCTCCGCGTCAGCCTGGACAGCGGGCAGTACCAGCGCGCGCTCGACATGATCACCGCGGAACTGCGGCCGGACGACTTCGCCGCCGAGCAGGCCAGGGCGCGGGAGGAGGGGAAGTATCTCGGCCTCGGCCTCGCCTTCTACGTCGAGGGGACGGGCCTCGGGCCCTATGAGGGCGGCCACATCAAGGTCCACCCGATCACCGGCAAGGTCTACGTCAACACCGGCCTGACCGGCCAGGGCCAGGGCCACGAGACGGTGTTCGGCCAGATCGTCGCCGACCAGCTCGGCGTCGCGGTCGAGGATGTGATCCTCGTCGAGGGCGACACGCGGGCCTTCGATTGGGGCGTCGCGACCTTCGCGAGCCGCGCCGCCGTGGTTTCGGGAAACGCAATCCACAAGACGGCGCTGCTGGTGCGGGCCCAGATCATCCGCGCCGCCGCCAACATGCTCGAGGCGAGCGAAGAGGACATCGAGCTCCGCGACGGCGCCGCCTGGATCCGCGGCACCGACCGCAATGCGCCGCTCGCGGCGATCGCTACCGCCAGCAACCCGCTCCGCTATGCCTTCAACGACGCCGCCCAGGCGGCGACGCAGTTCGCGCCGGCGAGCCGCCACGACGGTCCGCCGCTCGACGAGGGCCAACATCCGGGCCTCGAGGCGACCGACTACTACAGCCCCGCCTGCGCGACCTGGGCCTATGGCGTCCACGGCGCGATCGTCGAGGTCGACCCGGACCTCTGCGACGTGAAGATCCGCCGCTATGTCTGCATCCACGACTGCGGCAACATGATCAACCCGACGATCGTCGAGGGCCAGGTGCTCGGCGGCATCGCCCAGGGGCTCGGCGGCGCCATGTACGAGCGCATCGAGTACGATCCCGAAGGCAATCCGCTCAACGCCAATTTCGTCGATTTCCTCGTGCCCTATGCGACCGAGGTTCCCAACGTCGAGGTGCTGCATCTCGAGACCCCGACGCCGCTCAATCCGCTCGGCGTCAAGGGCGTCGGCGAGGCGGGCTGCATCGCGGTGGGGGCGGTGATCGCGTCGGGAGTCGCGGACGCGCTCGAGCCGTTCGGCGCGGGGCGGTTTCTTGAGACGCCGATCACGCCGAGCATGATCCACGCCGCGCTCGGTGGCCGATGAGGGACACCGGCCCGGTCCGTCGTGGTGGCGCGTTTCGTGCACTGCGCATCGCGGTCGGGGCGGGGGAAGCGGCGGAGGACGGCGTGGCGGAAGGGCCATCCTGCGGCTGGCGGTGAAACCGTGCGGATATTCATCGCCATTGAATGTGTTTGAACTGCACTTGAGACAGGCATAGGCTTCGGATCGGGGTAGCCCGCAGATCCGTGACAAAGGGGAAAGTGTCATGAGAAGCAGCATTTTGAAGGCGGTTTTCGCGGCAGGCTTGCTCGGCGGACTTTCCGCGGTGCCGGCCCTCGCGGAGTTCAAGCTCGACGGCGAGCCGTCCGTCGCGATGATCATCTTCGGACCGAAGAACGACGGCGGCTGGTCTCAGTCCTTCGACGAGGCGCGTGTCCGCATGGAAGAATCGATGGGGATCAGCATTCCCTTCGTCGACAGCATCCCGGAGAACGCCACCGCCATCCGTCCGCCGGTCGAACTCTTCATCCAGCGCGGGGCCAACATCATCATCGGCTCCGCCTTCGGATACTCGGACACCTTCAAGGAGCTTGCCGAGGAGTATCCGAACGTCGCCTTCATGAACGGCGCCGGCATCACCAACGGCCCGAACCTCGAGTCGGTCTACGGCCGCACCTACGAGACCCAGTACCTCTGCGGCATGGCCGCGGCGGCCGCCTCGAAGACCGGCAAGCTGGGCTTCGTCGCCGCCAATCCCTTCGGCCTCGTCAACTGGACGGTTAACGCCTTCCAGCTCGGCGCCGAGCAGATCAACCCGGATGCCACGACGACGGTGATCTTCACCGGCGCCTGGAACGACCCGGTCAAGGAGCGCGCCGCCGCCGAGGCCCTCATCGAGCAGGGGATCGACGTCGTCGGCCAGCATGTCGACACCCCGGCCGTGCAGATCGTGGCGGAGGAGAAGGGCGTGTGGAGCACCGGCCACCATCGTGACCTGACCGAGTTCGCGCCGAAGGCGGTGCAGTGCTCGTCGGTCTGGGTCTGGGACCAGTTCCTCGAGCCCGCGATCAAGCAGATCGCCGACGGCACCTGGGAGCCGAGCCCCTATGGCGCCTTCTTCGGGGTCGGCAACGGCATCGACATCACCTGCTGCGGCGACCAGGTCTCCGAGGAGAACATGGCCAAGATCATGGCCGAGCGCCAGGCGATCATCGACGGCAAGCACGTCTTCGCCGGTCCGCTCGCCGCGGCCGACGGCACCGAGAAGGTGGCCGCCGACGCGGTCCTCGGTGACGGCGACCTCTGGGCGATGGACTGGTACGTCGACGGCGTGATCACGCAGCAGTAAAGGCCAAGGCGAAAAGGTCCGCGATCGGCTATGCTAGTCGCGGACTTTTCGTTGGCGCAGTGCCCATGACCCCGGCTCTCGAGCTCAGCGGCATCACCAAGTCGTTCGACGGGTTCATGGCCCTATCGGCGGTGGACTTCGCCGTCCTGCCCGGCGAGGTCCATGCCCTTCTCGGCGAGAACGGCGCCGGCAAGTCGTCCCTGATGAACGTCGCCGCCGGCCTCTACGCGCCGGACGAGGGGCATATCCGCATCAACGGCCGGCCGGTCCTGATCCGCGGCCCGCTCGACGCAAAGACGAACTCGATCGGCATGGTCCACCAGCACTTCAAGCTGGTGCGGCCGTTCACCGCGCTCGAAAACATTCTCCTCTCCGATCCGCGCGGCGGCTATGCGCGGGGGCTCCGGCAGATCGCCGCCGACGTCCGCCGGCACTGCGATGCCCTCGGCTTCGAGGTCGACCTCGAGAGGCCGGTCGGCATGCTGTCGATCGCCGAGCAGCAGCGCATCGAGATCCTCAAGGTGCTGGTCGGCGGCGCCCGCATCCTGATCCTCGACGAGCCGACGGCGGTTCTCTCGGACGAAGAGTCCGACCGCCTGCTCCGCACCGTCCGCGGCGTCGCCGCCCAGGGCACCGCGGTGGTGCTCGTCACCCACAAACTCGGCGAGGTGATCGGCCATGCCGACCGCGTCACCGTGATGCGCGGCGGCAAGGCGGTCTCGACCGCCGATCCGCGCACCGTCTCGGTGCCGGACCTCACGCGGATGATCGTCGGCAGCAATGTCCACGAGATGCCGGCGCCCTCGACCAGCATCGGCGCGGCGCTGCTCACGGTCGCCGATCTCCGCGGCGCGCGCGCCGACGGCCACGTCGCGCTGGCGGGCGCGAGCTTCACCGTGCGGGCGGGCGAGATCTACGGGATCGCCGGCGTCGGCGGCAATGGCCAGACCGAACTCGCCGAGATCCTGATGGGCGTGCGCCGGCCGCTGTCGGGGCGCATCGACATCGCCGGCGCCGGGAATGTCGATGCCGAGGGGCCGCAGGAGCGCCGCGCTCAGGGCCTCGCCTTCATCCCCGCGGACCGCCATACCTGGGGCCTCGCGGGCGGGCTTTCGATTGCCGAGAACTACGCGGTCGCCGGCGTGCTTGCGGGCAAGTACGGGTCGCCGGTCCGGGTCGACGGCGGCGCGATCCGCGCCGCGACCCGCAAGGCGGTCGAGGCCTTCGACGTGCAGGGCGTGCGCGGGCCGGCGCAGAAGGCCGGCCTCCTCTCCGGCGGCAACGCCCAGAAGCTGGTCATCGCCCGCGAGTTCTCCGGTAATCCGCGCGTCGTCGTCGCCCACAGCCCGAGCCGCGGGCTCGACGTGCGCGCCTCGGCCGCCGTCCACGAGCGCCTGCGCGCGGCGCGCGACGGCGGTGCCGGCGTCCTCCTCATCAGCGAGGACCTCGACGAAATCCTTCTGCTTTCGGATCGTGTCGGCGTGATGAACCGCGGGCGGATCGCGGCCGAGTTCTCTACGCCGGTCGACCGCCACGCCGTCGGACGCGCCATGGTGCATCATGGCTAGCCGCACCGGCTCCGACCTGCCGGTCGCGACCGGCGTTCCGCCGCCCCGGCGCGGCGGCTTCGGCCGTTTCAACCTCGAGATCCGTCAGCACGTGTCGCCGCTGCGGCAGACGCTTGTGCTGCTCGGCGGGCTTCTCGTCGGCCTGCTCGCGACGGCGGTGGTCCTGATGTTCGCCGGCGTCACCCTCTCGGGCATCTACCAGGAATTCGTGCTCTCGATCTTCTCGAGCCCGAGGAGCCTGTCGGCGGTGCTCGTCCAGGCAGCGCCGCTGCTCGTCGTAGGCCTTTCCGCCGTCGTCGCCTTCCGGGTCCGCTTCTGGAACATCGGCATCGAGGGCCAGATGATCTTCGGGTCGATCTTTGCCACCTTCGTCGCGATCAACAATATCGGCCCGGAAAGCCTCCGCCTGCCGCTCATGCTGGTCGCCGCCGCCCTCGGTGGCGTGTTCTGGATCCTCGTGCCGGCCCTCCTCAAGCTCCGGCTCGGCATCAACGAGATCATCTCGACGCTGCTCCTGAACTACGTCGCCTTCAATTTCCTCCTCTACCTGCTCTACGGCGCGTGGAAGGACCCGCGGAGCTCGTTCCCGAATTCCGAGCAGTACGAGGCCGCCGAGCGGCTGCCGATGCTCGGCTGGCAGAACGTCTCCTGGGCGCTGCCGCTGGCGCTGATCCTCGCCCTGCTGATCTGGTGGCTGCTCAACGTCAGCCGCTTCGGCTTCTATGCGCGCTTCGTCGACGCCAACCCGAAGATGGCCGCGGCCGTCGGCGTGCCGATCGCGCTCGTGACGCTGGTGTCGGCGCTCATGTCGGGGGGGATATCGGGCATCGCCGGCTTCGTCGTGAGCGCCGGCATCGAGGGACGGATGACCCAGTCGTTCTTCCTGGGCTACACCTTCTCCGGCATCCTGATCGCCTTTCTCGCCCGCAACAATCCGCTGATCGCGATCCTCGTCGCGCTGTTCGTCGGCGTCCTGTTCGTCGCCGGCCAGAGCCTCCAGGTCTTCTACCAGATCCCCGGATCCATGGTGCAGCTGATCCAGGCGATCATCGTCATCTCGGTCGCGG
>JAEZEN010000094.1 GCA_023433185.1 Pseudomonadota bacterium
CGCTGCGCTTCCGCGGCCTCGCCTCGCCGTCAATGCCCTCCGCCGCCGAAAGAATGCTCCCGCCGTTCCAGCAGCGTCTTGGCAACCAGCGTGAACAGCGCGATCAGCGTCAGCACCGAGGCGGCAGCAAAGGCGCCGACGGCATTGTAGTCGTGGTGGAGCAACTCGATCTGGAGCGGGAGCGTGTTGGTCTGGCCCCGTATGTTCCCCGACACCACGGAAACGGCGCCGAACTCGCCCATGACGCGGGCGTTGCACAGCACGATGCCGTAGAGGAGCGCCCAGCGGATGTTGGGCAGCGTCACCCGCAGGAACGTGGTGAAGCCGCTCGCGCCGAGCGATACCGCGACCGTCTCCTCCTCGCTGCCCTGCGACTGCATGAGCGGGATCAGCTCGCGCGCGACGAAGGGCGCGGTGACGAACATGCTCGCGAGCACGATGCCCGGGATCGCGAAGAGGATCTTGATGTCGTGCGCCGCGAGCAACGGGCCGAGCAGGCCCTGCGTTCCGTAGACGAACAGATAGGCGGCGCCGGCGATCACCGGCGAGATCGAGAAGGGGATCTCGATGATGGTGATGAGCAGCTTGCGGCCGGGAAAATCGAACTTGGTCACGGCCCAGGCCGCTGCAACGCCGAACAACGTGTTCACCGGAACCACGATGAGCGCCACCAGCACGGTCAGCCAGATTGCGTGGACCGTCTCCGGCGCCATGATGTTCTCGACATAGGCGCCGATTCCGGCCGAGAAGGCTCGGGTGACGATGAGCAGGATCGGCGTGACGATGACGAGGCCGGCCAGGATGATCGCCGCGCCGATGAACAGCCTGCGCCAGAGCGGCCGGTCACCGATCCGGTTGGCGGCGCGGGTGGCCATCAACCGACCATGCGGCGGAGCCAGACCGCCTGGATCGCATTGGTCAGTCCGAGCATTGCGAACGCGGCAATCAGCATCACCGAGGCGATCGCGGCGGCCGCCTCGTACGAGAATTCCTCGAGCCGAATGAAGGCGAGCAGCGCGGTGATCTCGGTCGAGTTGGGCTGGTTGCCGGCGATGAAGATCACCGCGCCGAACTCGCCGAGGCTTCGGGCGAAGGCGAGCGAGGCGCCGGCGAGCAGCGCCGGCATCACCAGCGGTGGGAGAACCTTCCGGAACGTTTGCACCTCGCTCGCGCCGAGCGTCTGCGCCGCCTCCTCGGCGCTTGGCTCGAGGTCGGCGAGGACCGGCTGCACGCTCCGCACCACGAAGGGGAGGCTGGTGAAGGCCATGGCGACGGCGATGCCGAGCGGCGTGTAGACCACGGTGATGCCGAGCGCCTCGAGCGGCGCTCCGAACCAGCCGCCGGCAGCGAAGAGCGTCGTCAGGGCAATACCGGCGACCGCCGTCGGCAGCGCGAAAGGCAGGTCGACCAGGGCGTCGAGTGCACGCCGTCCGGGGAACTCGTAGCGTACCAGGACCCAGGCAAGCAGGAAGCCGAGCACGGTGTTGAAGATGGTGGCGCCCAGTGCCGTCAGGATCGTGACTCGGTAGCTCGCGAGCGCCCGCGGTGCGGTGACGATCTTCCAGTACTGCTCTGGACCGAGGCTCGCCGCCTTGAAGAGGAGAACGGCGATCGGCAGGCAGATGATGAGCGAGACATAGAGGACAGTCACGCCCAGGGCGAGGGGCAAGCCTGGAATCACGCGCGTCCGCATCGGCTTTTCGGTTCCAGGCCCCTTCATGCGTGCGACGGGAGCCGGCGGCCCTGTCGCACACTCCAGTCGAACGAACGGCGCTCCTCTACCGCTCGCCGTAGAGCTGGTCGAGGATGCCACCCTCGGCGAAGTGCTCCTCGGTGATCCTCTGCCAGCCGCCGAACACGTCCTCGACCGTCACCAGCCGGATCTCGGGGAACTGTTCGGCGAACTCGGCCACCACGGTCTGGTCGCGGACCCGGTTGCCGAACTGAGCGATGATCCGCTGCCCCTCCGGGGTGTACAGGAAGTCGAGATAGGCCTGCGCGACGTCGCGCGATCCGCGTTTGTCGACCACCGAGTCGACGATCGCCACCGGAAACTCCGCGAGCACGCTCATCGACGGGAGGACGATATCAAAGCTGTCGGCACCGTATTCTTTCTGAATTCCGCGCACTTCGGCCTCGAAGGTGATCAGGACGTCGCCGGTCCCGGCCTCGACGAAGGTCGTTGTGGAGGCTCGTCCGCCGGTATCGAAGACCGGAACGTTGTCGAACAGGGCCGTGATGAAGGCCTTCGCCTTCTCCTCGTCGCCGCCGTTCTGCTCGAGCGCGAACGCGTAGGCGGCGAGATACGTGTAGCGAGCGTTGCCGGAGGTCTTGGGGTTGGGGAACACGACCGCGACGTCATCGCGGACGAGGTCGCTCCAGTCCTCGATGCCTTTCGGGTTGCCGGCGCGGACGAGGAAGGCGGGGAGGGAGAAGTAGGGCGAGGCGTTGTCGGGGAACTCGCTCTGCCAGTCGGCCGACACGAGGTTCCCCCTTTCGTGGAGCACCTGGACGTCGGTGACCTGGTTGAAGGTGACGACATCGGCCTCGAGTCCTTCGAGGATCGCACGTGCCTGGCGCGAAGATCCGCCGTGCGACTGGTCGACCCTCACCGTCACTCCGGTGTCCTCAGCGTACTTCGCCACGAATGCCTTGTTCACCGCCGCATACAACTCCCGCCCGATGTCGTAGGAGGCGTTGAGGATGTTGGATGGGCTTTGGGCGTGGGCCGCGGCGACCGGCCCAAGGGCCAACGCCAGCGCGATCCCGGCAAGGCGGCGGAAGGTCATCGACGTCACTCCGGTGTGAAAGGGAGGCAGGGGCTGAGGCGTGAGGCTAGTGGCAGCGGCGGGCTATGTAGAGGAACCTCGTTCCCATTGCCGGCGTCATCCCGGAATATTCGGAATCGGGAAGCCGGCCCGTTGGGAAAATCTGCTCCCAGGCCATGCAACCGGATCATGAGCACCAAGGGAACGCAGACCTTCTTCGACATGACGGCCGAGGTGAAGTAGCCAGAAACTCGCCCGGCCGCCCTCCCGGCGGCGGCGCGGCGGATATGGTTCCTCGTCGTTATCCATGCGGCAGCCGTGGGCGGGCGGTCAGCGCCCGTCGAGCTGGCGCGCGACGAGCAGGGCCAGGGCGAGCTGGCTGCGCGTCCCGGTCTTGTCGAACAGGCGCATCAGGTGGGTGCGGGCGGTGGTCAGTCCGATGCCGAGCGCGGCGGCGGCCTCGGGCCGCGTGCTGCCCGCGCCGAGGCAGACGGCAATCTCGGCCTCCCGGGGCGTGAGCCGGTAGCGTTGCGCCAGCGCCGCGGCCGGTTCTGCATCGGGCAGGAACGCGATCGACAGGCGCACGGCGCCCGGAGCGCTGGCTCCACCCGGCGTCACCGCGACCCGCAGCGGGCCCAGCGGCGTGTCCAGCGGGCCGAGGATCATCCCGACAGGGGGTGGCCAGCCCGAGGGGTCGCGTCCGGCGGCGCCAAGCGCCGCGGCGAGGCCCGGCAGGAGCGCGGCAGAGAGCACTCCGTTCCGCACGACGAACACCTTTTCGCGGACCAGCCCGTCGAGCCCCGCCGGCCGGCTCAGAAGGCGGCCGTTCGGCGTCACCAGCAGCTCGACCCCCGGCAGGTCCGGCAGGGCGGCCAGCCGTCGTGTCGCTCCGGTCGCGGCCATCGTGCGGGCGAGAGCCATCGCAATCGCTGCGCCGTCGCGAAGGTCGCGACCCTCGAAGGGACCGCATCGCGTCCGGCGCCCGATCGTCAGGATACCGGCCACCGGAGCGCCGGGGTCGGTGAGGGTGAGGAGCATGATCCCGTCCGCCTGCTGCGGGCGGATGAACTCGTTGAAGATCGTCGAGCGGAGGTAGCGCTCCCGTCCGCCGAGCGTCGCCTCGCTCGACGCGCTGCCGGCGGGCAGGCTGATGGCCCTCGCCCAGAGATAATTCTCGGCGTGCATCGCTTCGTCATAGCGGATGTGCAGTGCCGGATCGGTGCGCGGGCAGGCGCGGGCGAGAGCCGAGCCGTTGCGGGCGAAAAGGATCAGCGCGGCGGTGTCGCCGCCGAGCGCCTCGGCCGCCCGGAGCGCCACCTCGCTCCACAGCTGAGGGTCGCGGCTCGCTTCCGCAGCCGTGGCAACGGCGATTGATGCAGCATGCGGATCCATCGGATCGCCCCGCGGCGTCACCGGACCCGGCCATCCTATGATCGAGGGACGCCGAAGAGAAGGGGCGCTGCCACCATGCCCGCAGACTCTGCATTGAGGCTGACATGACGAGACCTGTCCCTGCGCAGTTCACCGCACGCATCGAAGGCGACTTCGTCGTCTTCCTGATCGGCATGCGCTTCAACAAGCCCTGGAAGGTCGGCCAGTGGTGGCCGGTCTTCATGGCCATGCCGAAGATGCTGAAGGAGCTGAAGGCGGCGGGGCCGTCGTCGGGCTTTCTTGGCCATACCGCGATCCGACCGTCGCTGATGGTGCAGTATTGGCGATCCTTCGAACAGCTCGAGGCCTATGCGCGTTCGAAGGATTCGCTCCACTGGCCGGCCTGGGTGGCCTTCAACCGGCGGATCAAGGGCGCGCGCGGCGATGTCGGGATCTGGCACGAGACCTACCGGGTGCGGGCCGGCGACTACGAGTGCATCTATTCCGGCATGCCACCATTCGGGCTCTCGGCCGCCGCGGAACTCGTCGCGCTCGGGAAGGAGCGGGTCGGGGAGTCGAGCGCCCGGGAGCGGCTGTCGGGGCGGCTTGACTAGGGGGGCGGGCCGCATCGGGCACGTTGCGGCTCCGGTGCTCGCATTAGTGGTCCGCATTCCGCTCCGGCCTGTGTTCCGAGGTCTCCTCGCCGCGGTGATGGGCGCGGTCGCCGTGCCGGCGCCTTCCGCCCTTGCCCAGAAGGAGCCGGGCTGATGGGTGACGCGCGACGGTACGGACGTTCTGGGCAACATGCCGGCCTACTACGACGCCGCGCTGACCCAGGCGTGGATGCGGACGCTCCAGGCCGCCGATGCCCGCCTGATGGCGACGCTGGCCGGGGTCTACTACACCGAGATCCCCGCGCCGCAACTCGGCATGATCAGCTGCCAGTACCGGTCCTATTCCGCCAACGGCCTCTTCGAGTACCGGGACGAGACGTGCAGCGCCACGGGCTGCTCGACCAGTCAGGGTCACCGCCGCTGGGGTGGCCTACGGCCTCGGCGGCAACCGGCTCTCCCTGATGATCACCTGGTCCGACCTCATCCGGACGAATGCCTGTGCCGGCGGCGAACTGCGCTACGACGCTAGGGGTCTCTATGGCGCGGACGGCTCGCGCTGGCAGCGCGTTCAGTAGGCCCACCGGCCGAGGGCCTTGCGCGGCGCGCCCGCAATCCCTTAATGAGGCCCGCCGATCCCTATTCCAACCACGACGCGAGCCGGCCACGCCCGACGGCGGCCCGGTGGAGATCATCATGGCGCGCCAGTTCATCTACCACATGCAGGGCCTGACCAAGGCCTATACCGGGGGCAAGAAGGTCCTCGAGAACGTCAACCTCTCGTTCTATCCGGATGCCAAGATCGGCGTGCTCGGGCCCAACGGCTCGGGCAAGTCGACGCTGCTCCGCATCATGGCGGGCATCGACAGGGAGTTCGGCGGCGAAGCCTGGCTCGCCGATGGCGCCACCGTCGGCTACCTGCCGCAGGAGCCGCAGCTCGACCCGGACAAGGACGTGCTCGGCAACGTCATGGAGGGCGTGGCGAAGAAGAAGGCGATCCTCGACCGCTACAACGAGCTGATGATGAACTACTCCGACGAGACGGCGGAGGAGGGTGCGAAGCTCCAGGACGAGATCGACAGCCAGAACCTTTGGGACCTCGATTCCCAGGTCGAGATGGCGATGGATGCGCTCCGCTGCCCGCCCGGCGATGCCGATGTGAGCACCCTCTCGGGCGGCGAGAAGCGGCGCGTCGCGCTCTGCAAGCTTCTCCTTTCGGCGCCGGACCTCATCCTCCTCGACGAGCCGACCAACCATCTCGACGCCGAGTCCGTGGCCTGGCTCGAGAAGCACCTCCGCGAGTTTCCCGGCTCGGTGCTGATCGTCACCCACGACCGCTACTTCCTCGACAACGTCACCGGCTGGATTCTCGAGCTCGACCGCGGCCGCGGCATTCCCTACGAGGGAAACTACTCGGCCTATCTCGAGAAGAAGGCCAAGCGCCTGTTGCAGGAGGGCCGGGAGGAGGCCGCCCGGCAACGCGCCCTCGATCGCGAGCGCGAGTGGATCGCGGCGAGCCCACGCGCCCGCCAGGCGAAGTCGAAGGCCCGTATCCGCGCCTATGACGAGCTGCTGAAGCGCAACGAGGAACGCGCCCCGGGCACCGCCCAGATCATCATCCCGCCGGGCGAGCGCCTCGGCGACAACGTCATCGACGTCGAGGGCGTGTCCAAGGGCTACGGCGATCGCCTGCTCATCGACAACCTCACCTTCAAGCTGCCGCCCGGCGGCATCGTCGGGGTCATCGGGCCGAACGGCGTCGGCAAGACGACGCTGTTCCGGATGCTCACCGGACAGGAGAAGCCGGACCAGGGCACCATCACCCTCGGCGAGACGGTGCACCTCGGCTATGTCGACCAGAGCCGCGACGACCTCGAGCCCAACAAGACCGTCTGGGAGGAGATTTCGGGCGGCAGCGACATCATCCGCCTCGGCAAGCGCGAGATGAACAGCCGCGCCTATGTCGGCGCCTTCAACTTCAAGGGCGGCGACCAGCAGCAGAAGGTCGGCTCGCTGTCGGGCGGCCAGCGCAACCGGGTCCACCTCGCCAAGCTGCTGAAGGAAGGCTCGAACGTGCTTCTCCTCGACGAGCCGACCAACGACCTCGACACCGAGACGCTCGCCGCCCTCGAGGATGCACTCGAGGATTACGCCGGCTGCGCCGTCATCATCAGCCACGACCGCATGTTCCTCGACCGGCTCGCCACCCACATCCTCGCCTTCGAGGGCGACAGCCATGTCGAGTGGTTCGAGGGCAATTTCGAGGAATACGAGGCCGACAAGGTCCGCCGCCTCGGCGCCGAAGCCGCCAACCCGCACCGGGTCAAGTACAAGCGGCTGGTGAGGGCGTAGCGGCTCAGGCCGCCTTTCTCCGGCCGCCGATCAGCGTGTTGGTGTCCATTCCCCAGGCCTCCGCGAGCGTGCGGATCATGGCTTTCGACAGCTCGCGCTTGCCGTTGAGAACCTCGGCGGCGCGGCTGCTCGAACCGAGCAGGCGCGACAGGTCCGCCTGGGTCAGGCCGCGGTTGTTCATCGAGGCCTTGAGGTAGTCGATCGGGTCCAGCGCTGCGTCGGGAACGTGTTCGGCCTCGTAGGCCATGACCAGGATGGTCAGTACCTCCAGTTCCTCGTTCGCTTCTGCGTCCGGCCGCGTGACCAGATCGTCGATACGCGCAACCGCACGGCGGTAGTCGCGATCGTTCCGGATCGGTCTCATGGCTCACACACCTCGAGTTGATCCTGTCTTGTATGACCGGCGTCACAGCGGCGGTGGACCGGCCCTCGTACATCCCCCCGCATGTGCACCATAGCAATGATCATCTGGACGATATTCCATCCCGCGGGCGAGCGCGTCTTCTCGATCCCGTCGACCGCCATGGCGCCCGCGCTGATCATCGGCGACCTCGTCGTGATGACGCCTTATCCGCCTGGAGTGACGCCTGAACGCGGCGATGTCATCGCGTTCCGCGACCCGCGCAATCCGTGGACGGTACAAACGTTCCGCGTCATCGGACTTCCGGGCGAGGCGGTGCGTCTCGTCGACGGCGTGGTCGAGATCGACGGCGTGCCGGTCGCACGCGAGCTGGTCGGCGCATACTTGATAGACTTCGGCTTCGATCTGCAGCCCGCGCAGACCTGGCGGGAGACCCTCCCCGGTGGCGCCGGCTACGACACGCTGGACACCGATCCCGACGGCTCCCTCGACAACACGGCCCAGGACGTCGTGCCGGAAGGCCACTTTTTTGTCCTCGGCGACAACCGCGATAACGCCAATGACAGCCGCGGTATCCATGGCGGCATGGGCTATGTGTCCGCGGCCAACGTCCTCGGGCGCACGGATCGTATTCTCGCCTCCTGCAAGCCGGACGGCCGGTTTCTGGCCGACCGCACCGGCCTGCCGGTCGGGCGGTGACGCCCCACGGTTGACACGCCCGGCCCGGCATGGTGAGCCCGTCCCGCTCCGGCGCACGGGGCCGTGCGGGAAGGAAAGCATATGCGACGGTTGAGCGGCGGCAGGTTCGCGGTGACGGTGGTGTGGCGGCTCATCGCGTTCGTCGCACTGTCGCTCGCCGGGCCGTGGATCGCGACGACGATCCAGCAGGCGACCAACTGCACCGGCACCGACGGCGCCTGCGCCGCGATTTCCGTGGGGACCGGCACGCTGCTGCGCCCGCTCATCCTCATCCTCCTCGCGCTGGCGCTGATCCGCCCGTCCTGGCGGCGCATGAAGGCCGTCGGCATGTGGGGCATCGCCGGCCTGGCGGTGCCGGTCCTCCTCCTCCTCGACTGGCGCACGCTCACCGCCTTCGGCCTCAGCTACGTCCCGATCTCGCCCTCCCTCGGGCTGCTGCGCTCCGGCTTTCCGTTCTTCACGG
The DNA here is from genome assembly GCA_023433185.1 of Pseudomonadota bacterium. The sequence goes on from JAEZEN010000094.1 coordinate 8,626, forward strand.
TGCTGGCGCTGCTCATCGTCCTCCTCCTCGTCGTCGCCCGCACCTCGCTCGGCCGCGGCGATTCGCTGTGGCGGCGCGGCGGCATCGTCGGCTGGCTTGGCTGGCTCGCGGTGGTCGTGGCGATCGTCGCCGGCACGGCCTCGACGGTGCTCTACCTGCTCTATGTCCGCGACATGGCGACGGTCGGCTTCGGCTCGCCGCTTTTCGGCTACGCCATCCGGGCCGGACATGCCGGCATCATCGCCGCGCTGGTTGCAATGCTCGGCATGGCCTGGATGATCGTCGCCGAGCTCGTCTGGCGGCGTCCCCCCGCGGGCCTCGCCGCGCCCGAGGAGCTCCCGTAGAAGATCGGCATTGCCGGTGATCCCTTGATCGCGGTAGGCGCTCCAGCCCACCTTCGAACGGGGGCAATTGCCGAACCAGAACCTAGTCCGAGAGCAGCCGCACGAGGCGGTTGGCGCCCGACAGGCGTTCGGCGAGGATGGCGGCCATGCCGCGGTGGAAGCCGATGAGCGCATCGGGAAGGTCCGCCTCGAGCCGGGCGAGGCTCGACGCCGACAGGCGCCAGGCGACGACCGGTGCTTCGGCGCGGACCGAGGCCGATCGCACCTGGCCGAGATAGAACGCCATCTCGCCGACGATCGCTCCGGGCCCGAGGGTGGCGAGGCGCACACGCTCCGCGCCGGCGGCCAGCACCACCGCGGCACGCCCCGCCTCGATGAAGTAGATGTCGCTCGACGCGGCACCCTGCTCGATCAGGATCGCGTCGGCTGCAAGGTCGGTCCGTTCGAGGTAGGGGAGGAGCTGCTCGGCGAGGCTCCTGTCGCCGGTGACGGTCGCAAGCGCATCGAGGACCGGGACCGGCGCGCCGCTCACCACGTCCGGGGCGGTTGTCGCGAGGAGGGCGTTCTCGCATGCCTCCAGCCCGCGGTCGAGGTCGTCGGCGAAGCGGATGGCGGGGTTCGGCGCCGTCGCGGAACCGGCCCGGGCCATGGCCGCGCGCATGCCGGCATCCATTCCGCAGCACATCAGGGTGACGGCGGCCGTTTCGCTCGCCTGGGCGAGGCGGACGAAGCTGATCGCGGTCGAGGAATCGATCCCGTCCACCCGGGTGAAATCGAGGACAAGATAGCGCACCGGCGAGCCCGCCGCCGCGAGGCGCTGCTGGAGCCGGCGCCGCATGCGGTCGGCGGTGCCGAAGAACAGGAAGCCCTGCAGGCGGACCACGAGGATCGCGTCGCCGGCCGCCGCCAGAGCGCGCCGCCGCTGCTCGGAGCCGCCGACGCCGCTCTGGAAATCGCGTGCCGTCACCAGATGGCGGACGATCTCGACCCGGCCATACTCGACCACGAACAGCACCGCGGCGGCGACCAGGCCGACGATGAGGCCGTAGTGAAGGCCCGCCGTGACGATCACGACGACGATCAGGACGGCGACGAGGTACTCGCCCGTCGGCAGCCGTCCGAACGGCCGGACGAGCCAGTCGAGGACGAGCGACAGCCCGACCCAGATGACCATCGCCCCGAGGATCGGCACGGGCACGTGGGCGAGGAAGGTGTTGCCGGAGGCGAGCGCAGCGAAGCACGCGGCGGCAACGATGAGGCCCGCCAGCGCGCCGGGAGCACCGAGCCGCCGCACGAGCAGCGTGAGCGGCACGGAATGGAAGGCGGGCAGCCCGCCCCCTGCGCCGACCAGGAGGTTCTGGAGCCCGACGGAGCGCAGCTCACGGTCGAGGTCGATGTCGCGCCGGGTGGCGATCTCGACGGCACTGACGTTCATGGCGACGGTCATCACGCTGAGGGCGGCCACGACCGGCAAGACCGGCAGGGCGGCGGCGAGGGCGCCCCAGTCGACGCGCGCGAGGTCGGCGAGGGGGACCGGCGGCCACGCGCCGTCGCGGGCGACATTGACTATCCAGCCGGCGGCGCGCGCCGCCGGCGGATCGAACCCGGCCACTTCGGCGACGACCAGGTAGGCCACCCAGCCCGTCGCCGCTACGCCGGGCAGGACGGTGCCGAGCGGCAGGCGGCGGGCGAGCAGAAGGATCGCGGCGACGAGTGCCATCGCGGCGGCGAGACGCAACTGGACCGACGGTTCGAGGAGCAGGGCGAGGTCCGTTACCTCGATGCGCTGTCCGACCGTCACGCCCAGGCCGCCGCGGATGATCAGGAGGCCGCAGCCGGCGAAGAAGCCGGCCATCACCGGATAGGGGATCGAGCGGATGAAGCGCCCCCAGCCGCCGAGCCCGATCCCGAGGGCGGCGACGCCGAAGGCGAGGCTCGCGAGGACGATGAATACCGCGAGCGTCGCGGCCGCGCCCTGTTCCCCTGCCGCGCCTCCGGTTGTTGCGAGGATCGCCGTAGCGCCGGCGGCGAGCGCCGCGATCGGCACGGTCTGGGTGATCGAGATCGTGCCCCGGAAGGAACTGGTCAGGACCGCGACGATGGTCGCGACGGCCGTCGCGAACAGCGCCATGCCGACCACCAGCGGCGCAAAAGCATGGGCGCCCCCGCCGAGCAGCAGGAGGCCGAAACCCGTCGACTGGATGAGCGCGAGGAAGCCGCAGATCACGCCCGCCGCGACGCCGCGGACTGCGGCACCGAGGCGAGGGGGCAGGGGAGAAGGGCGGTGCATCGCGGTCATCGGGCCGAGGCGGGCGGGGCGTCCTTCCGATAGCACTGACTTTCCGGGCATGGCGATGTAAAACGCCCGCCATGCCGGAAAGCCGAGGAGACGTGTCATGGCGGCGTGGTCGCCGAGCCAGTACCTGAAGTTCGAGGACGAACGAACCCGGCCCGCCGCGGAACTGCTTGCCCGTGTCGCGCTCGATCATCCCCGGCGCATCCTCGACGTGGGCTGTGGTCCGGGCAATTCGACCGAGCTTCTCGCCGCCCGCTATCCGCATGCCGAGATCGTCGGAATCGATTCCTCGCCCGAAATGATCGCCGCGGCGCGCCAGCGCCTGCCGCAGGCGAAGTTCGTCGTGGCCGACGTCGTCGACTATCTGGGGCCGGCGTCGCACGACCTCGTCTTCGCCAACGCCGTCCTCCAGTGGGTGCCGCGCCATCTCGATCTCGTCACCCGCCTCCTGGAGGAAGGCTCGAGCGAATCGGTCATCGCGCTGCAGGTCCCGGACAATCGCGACGAGCCGACCCACAGGCTGATGGCCGAGGTGGCCCGGGAGGGACCGTGGCGCGCGCGGTTCGACCAGCCCATCGCCCGAGACCCGATACCGACGCCTGCCGACTACTACGACCGTCTCCGGCCCTTCGCGGCGTCCATCGACATCTGGCACACGACCTACTACCACGCGCTCGCCGATGCTGCCGCGATCGTCGAGTGGGTCGACAGCACCGGTCTGCGGCCCTGGCTCGACCGCCTCGCGCCTGACGAGCGCAGGGCCTACCTGGCCATCTATACCGAGCGGGTCGCCGAGGCCTACGCGCCGCTGGTCGACGGACGTGTGCTGCTGCGCTTCCCCCGCCTCTTCGTCGTGGCCGTGCGGGGCTGACCGCAAGGCCGGCCGCCGGTTCCCGCCTTTGCCGCAGCCTTCCCGTTTGCAGGACGACTTGATAGGACCGGGCCTGCAGGGGGGGTGGACATGAACATCGACATCTCGGGGATCATCCGGGACTTTCCCGACTTCCGGGTCGCGGTGGTGCGCGCCGAGCGGATCGAGATCGAGCCCGGGCGGCCGGCCGAACTCGCCGCGCTGATCGTCGAGCGCGAGGCGGCGTGCCGCGCGCAGTGGGCCGGGACGGAGCTCTCCGAGATCCCCGGTATCGCAGCCTGGCGGAAGGCCTACCGTGCCTTCGGCATCAAGCGAACCAGCTATCGATCGTCGGTGGAACGGCTGGTGAAGAACGTCCTCGCCAACCGCCCGCTGCCCGAGATCAACGTCTTCGTCGACGCCTATAACGCGGTGTCGCTCGCCCATGTCATGCCCCTTGGCGCCGATGACGCCGCGCGGATCGCCGGCGACATCGCCTTCCGCTACAGCCGCATCGGCGACCAGTTCGTCGACATGGCGGGGGGCGCGGAGGAGGGAGCAGCGCCGGAAGCCGATCCGCCCAAGCCGGGAGAGGTGATTTTCGCCGACAACGAGAAGATCCTCTGCCGCCGCTGGAACTGGCGTCAGGACGTGCGCTCGCTGGTCACGCCGCTCACCACGCAGGCGGTCGTGACCATCCAGTCCAACGGCGTCGGCGACGTGGAGGCGGCGGCAGCGGATCTTCGGGCGATGCTCGGCCGCTTCACAGGGGCCGAGACGAGCGTCACCCTTGTCGACCGCATCCGCCCCTTCGCCGAACTCGAGTAGTCGTCCGGACTTCCGGCCGTGCGGGCGGCGACGTCCGGGTGGATCAAGGTTGCAGAGCGGCCGAAAAGAATATACGTATAAAAATATGTTTATGTCCGACTTGGAGGTTCGCGTGGCGAATCCGGGGCTGCGGGTGGAGCCGATGATCGCGTCGCTGAAGGCGGCGGGAGAAGCGACGCGCCTGCGAATCCTCGCCCTCCTGGGCCAGGCGGAACTCTCGGTGAAGGATCTGACGGCGATCCTCGGGCAATCGCAGCCGCGCATCTCGCGCCATCTGAAGCTTCTCGCCGAGGCGGGCCTGATCGACCGCTATCCCGAGGGAGCGTGGGTCTTCTACCGCCTCGCGGACGAGGGGCCCGTCGCGCGGCTGATCCGCGATCTCCTGGCGCTGGCCGACCCGTCCGATCCCGGCCTCGCCCGCGACCGTGACCGGCTCGCCGCGGTCAAGCGCGAACATGCCGAGAGCGCCCATCGCTACTTCGCTGCCAATGCGGGCGAATGGGACACCATCCGGGCGCTCCATGTCGCCGAGGATCGGGTGGAGGAGACGATCCTCAAGACGCTGGGCGAGCGCCGCATCGCGAGCCTTCTCGACCTCGGGACGGGCACCGGCCGGATGCTTGAACTGCTTGCGCCGCTCTACGAGCGTGCCGTGGGGATCGACGCCTCCTCCAGCATGCTCGCTGTCGCGCGAGCCAATCTCGACGCGGCCGGCGTCGCCAATGCACAGATCCGCCTCGGCGACATCTACAACCTGCCGCTGCCCCGCGACGCTTTCGACCTGGTCACCATCCATCAGGTCCTGCACTACCTCGACGATCCCGAACGGGCGCTGGACGAAGCTGCGCGCGTGCTCCGTCCCGGCGGGCGGATGCTGATCGTCGACTTCGCACCGCACGACCTCGAGTTTCTCCGCGCCGAGCATGCCCACCGGCGGCTCGGCTTCGCGGAGGACCAGGTCCGTCAGTGGATCGAGGCCCGCGGCCTTGCGCTCGACCGCGTCCTCGATCTGCCGGGACCGCCGAACAAGCTCAAGGTGACGATGTGGCTGGCGCGGGATCCGCGAATGCTGCTCGCCGGCGCGGCACAACGGGAGTTGGCGTGATGTCCTACGATGACGACCGTCCGAGCCGCCTGCTCGGCAGCGGCTCGCAGCTTCGGGTATCGTTCGAGTTCTTCCCGCCCAAGACCGAGGCGATGGAGGAGACGCTATGGAAGTCCATCGAGCGTCTCGCCCCGCTCGGTCCGTCCTTCGTCTCCGTCACTTACGGCGCCGGCGGCTCGACCCGCGAGCGCACCCACGCCACCGTTTCCCGCATCCTCCGCGAGACGGCGCTCGTCCCGGCGGCGCATCTCACCTGCGTGGCCGCGACGAAACAGGAGGTCGACGACGTCGTCCGCGCCTATCGCGATGCCGGCGTCCGCCACATCGTGGCGCTGCGTGGCGATCCCGTGGCCGGGATCGGCACGGCCTTCACGGCCCATCCCGGCGGCTATGCAAGCAGCGCCGACCTGGTCGCCGGCATCAAGGCGATCGGTGACTTCGAGGTCTCCGTCGGCGCCTATCCCGAGAAGCATCCCGAGAGCGTCAGCCTCGACACCGACGTCGAGATGCTGAAGCGGAAGGTTGACGCGGGTGCCGACCGGGCGATCACGCAGTTCTTCTTCGACAACGACCGGTTCGAGGCCTATGTCGAGAAGGTCCGGGCTGCGGGCCTCGACATCCCCGTCGTGCCGGGAATCGTGCCGGTGCACAACTTCACCCAGGTGTCGGGCTTCGCCCCACGCGCCGGCGCCGCGGTC
>JAEZEN010000291.1 GCA_023433185.1 Pseudomonadota bacterium
GAGATGCAGACTGTCGATGCCCACGGTGCACGCATCCCGGCGCTCGGCTTCGGGACGTGGCGCCTCTCCGGAGAGGCCTGTGCCCAAGCCGTCGCCGAGGCACTCCGCACCGGATACCGCCACATCGACACGGCGGCCGCCTACGGCAACGAGGATCGCGTGGGCGAGGGGCTCCGCGCCTCGGGCGTGCCGCGGGACGAGGTGTTCGTCACCACCAAGGTGATGCCCCAGGATCTTGCCGACCGCGCCTTCCAGGTCAGTCTCGACCGGAGCCTGGAGCAGATCGGCATCGGCCAGGTCGACCTCGTGCTCATCCACTGGCCGAGCCGCGACCTGCCGGTCGCCGAGACCATCGCCTCGCTCAACCACGCGCGGAGCCGTGGTGCGGCGCGGCACATCGGCGTCTCGAACTTCACCGTCGGCCTGCTGCGAGAGGCCTGGGCGGCGAGCGACGCGCCGCTCGTCACCAACCAGTGCGAGTATCACCCCTATCTCCGCCAGGACGCGGTGATCGGCGCCTGCCGGGAATGGGGCATGGCCTTCACCGCCTACTCGCCGCGCGGCCGCCAGCGCGTGCTCGACGATCCGGAGATCACCGGGATCGCGACGCGGCATGGCCGGTCGCCGGCCCAGGTGGTGCTGCGCTGGGAGCTCCAGCAGCCGGGCGTGGTGACGATCCCGAAGAGCGCCACTCCGGCCCGGATCCGCGAGAATTTCGACATTTTCGACTTCATGCTCGACGACGCCGAGATGGCGGCGATCTCCGGCCTCGGCGAGACCCACCGCCAACGCCTCGCCAATTTCGGTGGCCTCGCGCCGGACTGGGACGACTGAGGCGGTCGAGGGGGCCGGCCGTCTATCCGTGATGCCGGAAATCCTGTAGCGTCCGCGTCGGGACGTCGACGGCGTGGCGGGGCGCGGGGGATGCTGAGGGTCATTCTGCTCGTGGCGGCCATGCTGGCCGGCCTTCAGGCCGGTCACGCCGGTGACGACGACTTCTATGCCGTCGCCCCGCACGAACTCGCCGGGCCGCCGGGATCGCTCATCCGGCTCCAGGGGCGGCCGGACATCCAGGTCACCCGGTCCTATGTCTGGCGCATCGTCTACCGCTCGGTCGGTTTCGACGGTCGTCCGATCGCGGTCTCGGCGACGGTGCTGGTGCCGTTCGGCGCGCCGCCCGAGGGCGGCTGGCCGGTCATCGCCTGGGCCCACGGCACCACCGGCATCGTTCCTGCCTGCGGACCGTCCAAGCTGGCCGACCCGCTCGTCCGCATTGCGGGCATCAACCGGGCGATCACGCAACGCTACGTGATCGTCGCGACCGACTATCCGGGGCTCGGCGTCGGCCGGATCCATCCGTATCTCGTCGGCGAGAGCGAAGGCCGGTCCATCCTCGATTCGATCCGGGCCGTCCAGGCGATGCGCGAGGCCCATGCGGGGCAGCGCACGGCGCTGTTCGGCTTCTCGCAGGGCGGCCACGCGGTGCTGTGGGCAAACCAGATCGCCCCCGCCTATGCGCCGGAACTCGCGCTCGTCGGCGTCGCGGCCCTGGCGCCGCCGACCTACCTCGGCGAGCTGTTCACCGACGACTACGACAACCTCTCGGGCCGGATCCTCACGGGGCTCGTCCTCGAATCCTGGTCCCACCCGGAGGTCTTCGGCATTCCGCTCGATTCGATGATCGTGCCGGAGGAATATGCGCCGTTCCGCAAGATCGGCGAGAACTGCATCGACCTCGTTCTCGACGAGATCAGCGACATTGCCGAGAACCGCCGCATCCCGAAGGACTTCCTCAAGGCCGACCCCGCGACGACCCCGCCCTGGAGCCGCATCATGGCCGAGAACGTGCCGTCTTCGGCGCGGAGCGCGGTGCCCTTCTACATCGCCCAGGGGACAGCCGACACCACGGTCGATCCGCCCGTCACCTACAGCTTCGTCCGCCGGATGTGCGCGGCCGGCACCGTCGTCCGGCTCGAACGGTTCCCCGGCAAGACCCACACGAAACTGCCGAAGGCGGCGCAGGGCAGCGCCATGGAGTGGATCGGCGACCGCTTCCGGAACCGGCCGGCACCGGACACCTGCTGACAGCGGCTGGCATTCCACCGGCTTATCGCTATATGAACGCGGCAAGCGACGGCCCCGAAACCGGGCCGGCGCCGCACGGCTATTTGCGGGACGGGATCGGGCGGGTGGCATCAGACCTCGACATCGAGACGCGGCGGCGGCGGCTGCGCTTCCGTGCCTGGCACCGCGGCATCCGCGAGACCGACATCATCATGGGCCGGTTCGCCGATGCCGAGATCGACACCTTCACGGTGGACGACATGGCCGATTTCGAGCGCCTGCTCGAGCTGCCCGACCACGACATCCTCGCCTGGGTGACCGGGGCGCTGCCGGTCCCGCCCGAGGCGGCGTCGCCCGTTCTCGTCCGCATCCTCGCCTTCCACGGAACCCGCTGACATGCCCGCGCAGAAGCCCCGCGCCGCGACCCCGCTCAAGCCCCGCGAGACGGTCACCTTCGCCGCGATTCCCGACGGGATGGTCGGCAAGGTGCTCGGCGAGCTCGCCACGAGCAATGCCGGCCGCCTCGTCTTCGTCGCCCGCGACGGACAGCGGCTTGCCGAGGTCGAGCGCGGCATCCGCTTCTTCGCACCGGGCGTCGACGTGCTCGACTTCCCGGCCTGGGACTGCCTGCCCTACGACCGCGCCTCGCCCACCCCGGCCGGCGTCGCCACCCGGATGGCGACGCTCGCCGCGCTGCGCGGCTCGGCCCACAGGCCGCAGATCGTGATGACGACGGTCAATGC
>JAEZEN010000390.1 GCA_023433185.1 Pseudomonadota bacterium
TCCCGGTCGGGCTCGGCGAGGATGCGGGTGAAGAGGCCGTCGCCTCCCGCGACGATCGCCGCCATCGCCTCCGCCTCGGTGCTCCGGCCGACGATATGGGCACGGGTCGAGAGCGCATCGCTGGCCAGCGCCGCGAGCGCATCGGTGACGGCGCGGCGCGCCGCAGCATCAGGCGGCGCGAGGGTCGAAGCGCCCCCGTCGGCCGTCGCCCGGTTGCCCGCCAAGGCGGCCAGGGCGCGCACCAGCGCGACGATCCGGGCCCGTTCCGGACGATCGCGGACGATCGCCGTCTCGATCGCGAGCAGGACAAGTTGGAACGCACCGCCGGCGGCGAAGAGCAGTGCCGGTTGCCAGAAAGGCGCGATGTCCGGCAGGCCGAGGGCAATGGCGGCGAGCAGGAGGAACTGCATCGCCCCGAGCGAGAACTTCGATCCCCAGCCGCTGACCACGCCGGCCGCGAAGCCGGCCCCGCCCATGACAGCGACCACGCCGACCCATGGGAGCGTCGCAAGCAGGCCGGCGAAGAACCCGAACGCGCCGATCGATGTCGCCACCGCCACCTGGCCGAACTTCGCCCGGTAGGCGCTGGCCGGCTCAGCCGTTCCCGCCATCATGGCGCCGAGCGCAACCCAGAGGGCGGGCAACGGCACGTCATAGAGGAATCCGATGGTCGTCGGCACGCCGACGCCGATCGCCATGCGGATCGCCTGACCCCATGGCCAGGGTGCGGGCCTGATGCGGACCAGTTCATGGAGCCATGGGCCCGGCGCCATACCGCCGGTCGCGGCCGGGTCCTGTTCAGCCGCGGCGCCGGTGGGAGCGAGGGTCATTCCGGTAGGGTGCTCCTGCTTCCTTGACTCGATCGCCATCTGTGCAGGGACGATAGCAGCCGATCGGGCGATGAAGCCACCCGGGGTCGGACCGCTGTCGCGCCGCACGACGGGGGGACCTCACCGGATCGCGTCCGCGAACGACGCCGCGTTCGAAGCACACGGTAGGGCGGTCTCATGATTCGCCCCTCGTCTCGGGGATCGGATGGGCGGGACGACCCACCGGCCGCGCGGGGGTTTTGGGGGATCGCGCGGCGCGACGGGCCGTCCCGCGGCATCCGGTCGCCGCGGATGGCGGACGACCGGCCTGAATCTGCGGCGGAGCGCCTTCACGCTCTTCCTTCACGGCGCAACGAAACGATGCGGTGGCGGTCGACATGTCTCGACTGAAACCGCACTTTGCGGCCGATCTCAAGCTGGCGGATGTTGTCTCAGAACGCCCGCGCGGCCTCAATATCCCAGACGGGATATAGCCGCGGCGATCATGCCTTGCCGGCCCGGCGGGTGCGCGCCGCCGCCTGGCGGGGTGCCCGTTCCCCGAACTGGGACAGCTGCAGGACCAGTTCGGCCTGCCGGTTGACCCCGAGTTTGCGGAAGACGCGCTTGAGAACGACGCGGGCCGTGCCCTCCGTCACCCCGAGGCGGGCCGCGGCCGCACCGACCTGGACGCCGGCCCCGATCAGGGACGCGAGCCGCGCCTCGCCCAGCGACAGATCGAAGACGTCGCGAATGACGCCCGGGTCGACCTCGGTCCTGCTGCCGGCTGCCGTGCCGTAGAGGAGGATCCGCACCGGCTGGCGGTCGCCGAACAGGGGTCGCGACGCTGCGGTGGCCGGAAGCGCCCACACCACCAGGCGCCGTCCATCGTGCCCGGTAAGCAGGCAGGGCGTCGGGGCGGCATCCTCGGAGGCCCGGCGCGCCGCGGCGATTCCCGCATCGAGCCGGCACCGTTCGAGCGGGGACTGAGGTATGAGCCGATCGCCCCCGCCGAGGAAGAAATTGGCGCGGCTCGCCTCGGCCGCACGGTTCGCGAAGACCACCCCACCGTCCTCGTCCAGGCCGAAGACGCAGGCATCGACAGCATCTAGGGCGGTGAGCAGCGTGGTGTTCTCGGCTTCGAGGGCTTGAAGGCGGAGTGAGACCCGAAGCGCCTGCTCGACGTGGCGGCCGACACGGCGAAGTACCTCCATCTCGCCTTCGTCGAAGGCGCCTTTCGCCTTGGCGCGCGGGACAGACAGGCAGATCAGCATGTCCAGGTCGGGCAGGAGGACGGAGGACATCAGCCAGCCGAAGCCGACCTCACGGAAGAACTCCACGTAGATGGGATGGGTCTCGATCTCGTGGGGCGTCGCCACCATCTCGTCGTTGAAGACATCGCCGTGGCCCAGGTGGAGGGCGATGGCGCGCTGTGCGTGGAGGTCCCGTTTCCACCAGCCACCGGACTGATAGACGCGGACGGCAGGAGCGAGTTCGGGGCAGGCGATGAAATCGGCCGGCGCGTTCCCGCTGTAGAAGAACAGGACCGCGCCTTCGCCGTCGAACATCGCCCCGATGCGCGACAGCGCCTCGGGCCAGTTCTCCGGCGCGAGCGCCGCATCGTAGACCGCCTGCAGCGTTTGGCTGAAGCCGCGCAGGCCCTTCATGTCATTCATCGTCGCGCTAGACTTCCCCAGCCGTTTCGCGACATCGCTTCCCACAGGAGACATCTGCTACCCTGTCAGATGTGTCGTGGATTGCAAGGTCCGAACCGCACGACATGCCGGCCTCCACGGGGGCCGGCGGATCGTCTGTCCATGCCCGGATGCACCGTCCCGCGGCGTCCGGAGTGAGAGAAGGAAGAGAAGAGCATGCGCCTGATCATCGCCCTCGTGCTGCCCGTGGCCACGGTCATCTGCGTCTCCCAGGCCGCGCTGGCCGCCGGGTCCCCGGACTGCCCGTGGCAGCCGATCGCGGACCGTCCCGCTGCGGCCGTCGCCAAGCTCCTCCCCTCGGGCAGCGCGCTCCGCGACGACGCCGAGATCACGGCGACGATCGCTTCACTGCGCGAGGCCGGGCTGAGTTCGGGCGCCATCGTCGACAGCATCATTTCCGCCTATTGCCCGGTG
>JAEZEN010000394.1 GCA_023433185.1 Pseudomonadota bacterium
AGCTCAAGCACCTTCAACGGGAACTGAACACGACGACGATCTACGTCACCCACGACCAGGTCGAGGCGATGACGCTGGCCGACCGCGTCGCGGTGATGTCGGCGGGCAAGCTGCAGCAGGTCGGTCCGCCGCTCGACATCTACAACAGGCCTGCCAACGCCTTCGTCGCCGCCTTCCTCGGCAACCCGTCGATGAACCTGATCGAGGCGGATGTCGAGAACGGGCGCATCGTCCATCCCCGCTTCACCCTGCCGATCCCGGCCCTGCGCCCCGGCCGGATCACGCTCGGCCAGCGGCCGGAGGACATGGCCATCGTCGCGCCGGGCGCGGGCGACTTCGACACCGAGGTCTATACGGCGGAGCTCCTCGGCGACACGGCGCTGGTCACGGTCCGGCTCGGCGCGAAGCTGATCGCGGTCAAGGCCGAGAAGGATACGCCGGTGCGGATGGGCGACACCGTGGGTGTCCGCTTCCATCGCGATGCGCTCCATTTCTTCGACGCCGCAAGCGGCGAGCGCGTCAAGCCCCTGGCCATCGCGCCATGAGCGTCCGCCTCCGGGGCATCACCTGGGACCACCCGCGCGGCTACCAGCCGCTCGCCGCCAACACGGCGAAGTTCACCGCGGCCCATCCGGGCATCGAGGTCACCTGGCAACGCCGCAGCCTCCGCGACTTCGGCGTCCAGCCGATCGAGGACCTGGCGAAGCAGTTCGACCTGCTGGTCATCGACCATCCTTTCGCCGGCCGGGCGAAGGCGCTCGGCTGCCTCCACGACCTCCGGCCGCTGTTCCCGGCGGAGTTCCACGCGACGCTGGCGGCCGAGAGCGTCGGTCCCTCGACGCGCTCCTACGACTATGGCGGCCTGTGGGGCCTGCCGACGGACGCCGCCTGCCAGGTTGCGAGCTACCGGCCGGACCTCCTCGCCGCACTCGGGTTCGACGCCCCGCCGGCCACCTTCGACGAGGTGCTGGCGCTCGGCCGCAAGGCGCGGAAGGCGGGCAAGTGGCTGACGCTGCCGACCTGCCAGACCGATTCCTCCTGCCTCGTCGCGACGGTCTCGGCCAACCTCGGCCACCCGATACGCGAGCGCGGCGACCGGATGCTCGACCCGGCGGTGTTCGAGGCGACGCTGGGACACCTTCGGCAGCTGGTCGAACTCACCAATCCCGAGAGCCGCGACTGGAACCCGATAGAGACCTATGACGCGATGGTCGCCCGCGACGATCTGGTCTACCTGCCCTTCGCCTTCGGCTACACAAACTATTCGCGCGCCGGGGTCTCGCGGCCGCTGGCCTTCGCCGACATCGCCGGGCCGGGGCCGGATCCGCGGGCCGGCGCCATCCTCGGCGGCGCCGGCTGCGCCATCTCCGCCCACTGCACGAACGTCGCGGCGGCGGTCGCCTACCTGACCTTCGTCCACCAGCCGGCGCACCAGGCCGGCGACTACGTCGCCGCGGGCGGGCAGCCGGGGCTGCGCGCCGCATGGACCGACGCATCGGCCAATGCGCTCTGCGGCGGCTTCTTCGCGAACACGCTCGAGACCATCGACAAGGCCTTCCTCCGGCCGCGCTTCGACGGCTTCATCCCCGCCTACGAACACATGGCGCTCCTCGTCCACCGCTGGCTCAAGGACGGCGGCGACGCGAAGGCGCTGATCGCGGACGCCAACGACACCTATGCCCGCGCCAGCGAAGCGGCCGCCCGGGCCGACGACCGAAGGAACGACTGACATGGCCAAGGCACTTGAGGACGTCACCGTCCTCGATTTCTCGCATCTCCTCCAGGGACCGTTCGCGACCCAGCTCCTCGGCGACATGGGCGCGAGCATCATCAAGGTCGAGCGTCCCGGCCAGGGCGACCTGTTCCGGACAATGACCTTCAAGAACCGCTGGGTCGGCGGCACCGAGAGCCCCAACTTCCTCGCCTGGAACCGCAACAAGCGCTCGCTCGCCATCGACCTCAAGGCGCCCGAGGCCAAGGCCGCGCTCTACCGGATCGCCGAGAAGGCCGACGTTGTGCTGCAGAACTTCCGCCCCGGCGTGATGGACCGCCTCGGCCTCGGCTACGAGGATCTCAGGAAGATCAACCCGCGCATCATCTACTGCTCGGCCTCGGGCTACGGCGACAGCGGGCCCTACCTGTCGCGGCCGGGGCAGGACATGCTGATCCAGGGGCTATCGGGGCTTTCGGCTGCAACCGGCCGTCGCGACGGCCCGCCGGTGCCGGTCGGCGCCGGCTTCGCCGACCAGATCGGCGCGTTCAACATCGTCTACGGCATCCTCTCGGCGCTCTACTGGCGCGAACGCTCGGGCGAGGGGCAGGAGATCAAGGTCGACCTGCTCACCGCGCTCCTCCAGCACCAGAACCAGGAACTGGTCTGGGTCATGAACTTCGGCGAGGACTTCGAGCGGCCGAACTCCTCGATCGGCCATCCCGGCATGGATGCGCCCTTCGGCCTCTACCCGGTCTCCGACGGCTGGGTGTCGATTGCGATGAGCCCGTACAGGAAGCTCGTCGGCGTCCTGAACGCGCCCGATCTGCTTGCCTATGACGACCCCGAGCTGCTCTTCCGGAAGCGCGACGAGGTCTGGGAGAAGATCGCCGAAGAGACGCGGAAGTGGACCAGGGCGAGCCTCCTCGAGGCGCTGCTCGCGGCCGATATCTGGTGCGGCGAGATCAAGTCCCATCTCGAGGCGGTCGACGACCCGCAGGTCAGGCACCGCGGCGTCGTCACCTCCTATCAGCACCCCCGGGCGGGCGCGGTGAAGGTGATCGGCCCGGTGGTCGAGATGAGCGCCACGCCGCCGGCGATCGACCGTCCGGCGCCGATCGTCGGCGAGCATACCGACGAGATCCTCGCCGAGTTCGGGGTCGGCCCCGACGCCATCGCCACCCTCAGGGCGAAGGGGCTGATCGAGCAGGGCTCCGCCTGAGGCGGTAGTCTGGGGCACGACAGGTATCGGCCGCGGCCCTGGGGGGTAGGGGAGGGGTGTCAGCGATCTGGCCCTGCGCCTGTCCAGTTGGAGACGGATGACAGGGCCGTCGGCGCTTCAGAGCCGCGGGCGAGCACGGTAAGGGTCCCGTCGGTCTCCAGCACCACGGACCCGGCATCCTCGATGCGACCGACCCCCTTCTCGCGGAGCGCCGCCAGGATCTCCTTCTCTGTCACGCGCTCGTCGACGAGCTCGCGCTCGAGAAGCCGCCCGTTATGGACCAGGAGGCGCGGGGCCGATTTCACGAGGTCCTGGAACCCCGACCATCGCACGGACGTCCACGCGATCGCGAACTGTAGCCCGATCAGCACGGCGAAGGCGACAAGTCCCTCCGCCAGCGCGACGTCCTTCGAAAGAATCACGGTGGCGAGGGTCGAGCCGAGCGCCACAGTCACAACCAGATCGAACGCGTTCATTTTCGCGAGCGTGCGCTTGCCCGAGAGGCGGATGAGCACAATCAGAGCGAAATAGGCCGCGGCCCCGAAGGCAGCGGTTCGCAGGATCGATTCCCAGCTGTCGAAGAGCATGGAGCGCGCGCCTCTTCCGCTATCCGGCCGCGGGTGGTGTGGGCCTAACGCTTGTCCTTCTCGTCGCCCTTCCGGACCCGCGTGACGCCAGCTGGCCTTTCGAATGCCCGCTTGGCATCGTCGCGGCTGGCGATGTCACGGGGAAGGGTGCCGCCGGCGCGCCCGCCGGTGGTGGCGCGCTCGCCGTCCCCCAGATCGGGGCGACCCTCGAGCTGGCGTGTGCGCTCGCCGCGGCGATCCGTCATGGTCATGCTGCCATCTCCTTTGCTTGTCCACGTCCAACGCAAGGATTGCGCACCCGTTCCGAGCCAGCGGGACAGGGTGCCCAGCGAGTGCGCCCATATCCGCGACCCGCGCGTGCGGCGCCTCGCCGACCGCATGATTGCGACCCGGGTGCGAGATCGAAGAGGTGAAGCGACTGATCGCCGAGCTCGATCGCGACCCGGTCGCGCTTGGGGGCGCCCGACCCAGGCCCCCTATCGCAAACGCGGTGCGCCCCGGCCGGAGGCAGGCTGACGCGGGGAACATTTCCCGCGAGCGCGGATTGCTGAGGGTGACCGAGTGCGACCCCCGCTTGCGGAGACATGCAACAAGATGATCCTGCTTCCTCGACTCGATCGCCATCCATGCAGGGGACGATAGCAGCCGCTCGGGCGATGAAGCCACCCGGGGGCCGGACCGCCATCGCCGGCACGACGAGCGGGCCGCGTCGGCTCGCATCGCTTTCAGCGCGAGACATCTGTTACCCTGTCAGACGTCTCGCGGATTGCAGGGTCCCGACAGCACGACGTGCCGGCGTCCGCCCGGGGCCGGCGGATCGTCTGTCCATGCCCGGATGCACCGTCCTGGGACGTCCGGAGTGAGAGAAGGAAGAGAAGAGCATGCGCCTGATCATCGCCCTCGTGCTGCCCGTGGCCGCGGCCATCTGCGTCCCTCCGGCCGCGCTGGCCGCCGGGTCCCCGGACTGCCCGTGGCAGCCGATCGCGGACCGTCCCGCTGCGGCAGTCGCCAGGCTCCTCCCCTCGGGCAGCGCGCTCCGCGACGACGCCGAGATCACGGCGACGATCGCTTCACTGCGCGAGGCCGGGCTGAGTTCGGGCGCCATCGTCGACAGCATCATTTCCGCCTATTGCCCGGTG
>JAEZEN010000429.1 GCA_023433185.1 Pseudomonadota bacterium
CCCCCATCCGGTCCCCACCACCGCCCGCCCGGTGGCGGCGAGATGGCCGCGGAGATGCGCGGCCGCCGCTGCACCCACCGCCTGGAAGGCGAAGCCCTTCAGGATGTCGCTCGCCTCGTCGGGCTGCCGGTCCATCGCGAGGGCAGGCGTGCAGATGCAGAAGTCGAGCCCGTAGCGGTCGCGGATCGCGTCCTCGACCGGCAGGAGCCCGACGTCGGAGGGATTGATGGTGATGCTGACCAGCCCGGATTCCCGGGCGTCGGACAGCAGCTTGTTGACCCGCGCGCGGGTCAGCCCGAGCCGCTTCGCCGTTGCCTCCTGATTCAGGCCGCCCACGTAGTAGAGCCAGGCCGCCCGGGCCGTGAGCGGGGCGTCGTCATAGGCGTCATCCAGGCTGAAGGGCATGCGGCCGACCTTTCGTGACAAATGTAACGTAGATTGACAATTGTAATCCCGTTTGTATCATCCTCGCCACGGCTGGCATGAGACCCGCCGCGCGGAGCGCTTCATCGCCTCGCATAAAGGGAGGAGACGGCATGAAAAACTGGTTGATCGGAACCGCGGCAGTCGCAGCCGCCGGCATGATGTCCTCGGCGGCCTGGGCCATCGACATCGCCTGGGTGCACTCGAATGCGGCGGCCCAGTCGGAACAGCGGGTCAAGGCCGGCATCGAGGCCTGGCTCCAGGAGACGGGCAAGAGCGATTGGAACATCACGTTCCTCGACAGCGGCGGCTCGGGCGAGCAGACGGCGTCCAACATCCAGGATGCGGCCAGCCGCGGCGTCGACGCCATCATCATCACCATGTCCGACCTCCGTGCGTCGCGGGCGGCGCTGGACGCTGCGGTCGCGGCCGACATCCCGGTCTTTGCCGTGGATTCGGGCTATGTCGACGGCGTCGTCGTCGACATCACCACCAACAACTGGGCGATGTCCGCCGACGTCTCGCCCTATCTGCTCGACCAGCTCGGCGGGCAGGGCAACCTCATCTTCCTGCGGATGGCGGAGCATCACGGCACGCGCAAGCGCGGCGACGTGATGGCGAACGTTCTCAAGGAATACCCGGATGTGAAGGTGCTCGCCGAGCACAATATCGACTACACCGCCTTCTTCGAGGACACCTCGCGGACGATGGAGGACTATGCGGCCCGCTTCGGCGACGAGATCGATGCCGTCTGGGCGCCGTGGGACGAGCCTGCGCAGGCGGCGATCAACGCCCTGAACGCGGCCGGCGTCACCGGCGTCAAGGTCATCGGCATCGACGGCCACCCGCAGGCGGTCGCCGAGGTCTGCAAGCCCGACAGCATGATGATCGCGACCGTGTCCCAGCCCTTCGAGGGCATGGGCGCGCAGGTCGGCGAGTGGATCGAGGCGATCGTCGTCGACGGCCGGCCGACCGAGGAGGTGATCCCCTCGCGCATCGTCTACATGGATGCGCCGCTGGTCACCAAGCTGAACTGCCAGGACTTCCTGCAGTAGGCATGGCGCGCGGGGTGCGGCCGACTGGCCGCCCCCCGTGACGCGTGACGTGGACTGGGCCCGTGGACATCCGCCTCGACAGCATCACCATGGAGTTTCCGGGCACCAGGGCGCTCGACCGGGTGAGCGTGGCGTTCCGCACCGACGAGGTCCATGGCCTCATCGGCGAGAACGGGGCGGGCAAGTCGACCCTGGTCAGCATCCTCGGCGGCAGCCTTGCACCGACCGCCGGCCGGATCGCCATCGATGGCCGCGTCGCCCATGTCGGCAGCCCGCGCGAGGCGCTTGCCCACGGCATCGCCCATGTCAGTCAGGAGGGCAGCCTCGTTCCAGCCCTCACCGGTGCCGAGAACATTCTCCTCGGCGCCGAGCCGCGCCGGGCCGGCGTGATCGTCAGCGCGCGGCTGAAGTCCGAGGCGGCGGCGCTGCTCCGGCGCTGGTTTCCTCAGGTCGAGATTGACCTCGGCCAGCCGGTGAGCCTGCTGCCGATGGCCGAGCGCAAGATCGTCGAGATCGTGCGGGCGCTCCGCGGGGACGTGAAACTGCTCATCCTGGACGAACCGACCGCGACGCTGCCGGGTCGCGAGAAGCGCCAGCTCTGGGAGATCATTCGCTCGCTGCCGGAGCGCGGCGTCGGCGTCGTGCTGATCAGCCACTTTCTGTCCGAGATCAAGGCCCTGTCGGGTCGCATCACCGTGCTCCGCGACGGGCAGCTGATCGTCACCGACGAGGCGGGCCGGTTCAGCGAATCGGATCTGATCGACCTCATGCTCCGCCGCACCGGCCCCGGGGAGGCCTCGGCCGCCGGGGCCGGCGCCACCGTCACCGGCGATGTGGTGATGCGGGTCCGCGGCTGGCGGGCGGGCCGCGTCCGGGTGCCGGAGTTCGAGATCCGGGCGGGCGAGATCGTCGGCCTGATCGGCCTGACCGGGTCGGGCCATTTCGGCTTCGCCCGCTCCCTCTATGCACCGGTCGGCGTCACCTGCGAGCTTTGCGAGATCGGCGGTCGGCGGGTTCAGGTCGGCGGTGCCGGGACGCTCCGCGACCTGGGCGTCGCGCTGGTTCCCGACCACCGCATGGAAAACGCCCTGATCGGCGATTGGAACCTGCGGGAGAATCTCGCCATGGTCCATCCCGAGCATGCTTCGCTCGGGGCCGGCATCCTGTCGCGCCGTCGGGAAGAAGCCGAGACCGGCCGGGTGATGCAGCTCCTGTCGGTCAAGGCGAGCTCCTCGCGCCAGATGCTCAAGACGCTGTCGGGCGGCAACAAGCAGAAGATCTCCATCGGCAAGTGGCTCTACGGCGCGGCCGGCCGCTACCGGCTGATGATCTTCATCGAGCCCACCGAGGGTGTCGACGTCGGCACCAAGAGCGAGATCTACGCGGAGATGCGGCGCCTGGCCGGCGACGGCGTCGCGATCCTCATCGCCTCCTCGGACCTGATCGAGATCGAGACTGTCGCCGACCGCGTGATCCCCTTCTACCGGTTCGGCACCGGGCCCGAGATTCCACGGTCGCAGTTCTCCGAGGCCGCCTTCGTCGCCGCCATGTCAGGAGCCGCCGCATGAGCCATGTCGAGACGGGCGATTCCGGCGAACGGGCGAGGGGTGGCCTGTTCCGGGCCGACTATGTGCAGCGCTACAGCACGCTCGTCGTGCTGGTCGTCGTCTTCCTCGTCTTTGCCCTGACGGTCGACCGCTTCCTGACCTCCACGAACCTGCTCAACATCGCCCAGCAGATCTCGATGCTGACCATCGTCGGCGTCGGCCTGACCTTCGGCTTCGCGGCCCGCGAGATGGACCTTTCGGTCGGCTTCACCGTGGGTCTCACCGGCATTCTGGTTCCGCTGCTGCTGATCAACGGCTATCCCGCGCCGGTCGCGATCATCGCCGGCCTCGGCGCCGGCATCCTGGTCGGCATCGTCAATTCGGTGCTGGTGACCGCGATCGGCATCCCCTCGCTCATCGCGACGCTTGCGGTCGGCTCCATCCTCCTCGGCATCAACTTCCTGCTCACCGGCGGGCGGGCCATCTATGGCGGCCTGCCCGACACCTACCTGTGGCTCGGGCAGGGGCGCGTCGGCGGCATTCCCGTGCTTGCCATCTTCATGATCGCGGCGGTGATCGTCGCCTGGTTCGTTATGGAGCGGACGATCTTCGGCCGCTACATCTATGCCGTGGGCGGCAACCAGAAGGCGGCGGAGCTCTCCGGCCTCAAGGTCCGCTTCTACCGCGCGGCGGCGCTGGTGGTCTGCTCGCTGTTCGCCGCGCTTGCCGGCATCCTGCTCGCGGCGCGGCTCGGTTCGGGCCAGCCCAACGCGGGCGAGCGCTACCTGCTCGACGGGCTCGCCACGGTGTTCATCGGCATGACGATGCTGAGGCCGGGGACCGCGACGATCCTCGGCACCTTCTTCGGCGCGCTGTTCATCGGCATCGTCAACAACGGCCTCAACCTCCTCGGCATGGACACCTACGTCCAGTCCATCGTCAAGGGCATCATCATTCTCATCGCGGTGGCGATCGTGTCGCGCACCACCAAGCTCACCCTGCTCTGAGGTCCCGCCCCGCCATGAACATTCCCATGGGAGGCAAGCCCGGCGAAGCCGGGTCGAACTCCGACCTTCTCAGCCTCTACCGCACGATGCGGCGAATCCGCACCTTCGAGGAGCGGGTCGGCGAACTGTTCGTCCGCGGCCAGACCGCCGGTTCGATGCTCCATCTTTCCATCGGCGAGGAGAGCGCCGCCGTCGGTGTCGCGGTGGCGATGCGCCCCGGCGACACCTTCACCACCCATCATCGCGGCCACGGCATCTTTCTCGCGCGCGGGGCGGATCCGGCCCGGATGATGGCCGAGATCGGCGGCAAGGAATCCGGCTATTGCCACGGCAAGGGCGGTTCGATGCACATCGCCGACATGAGCCTCGGCCATCTCGGCGCCAACGCCATCGTCGGCGGCGGCATTCCCGCCGTGGTCGGGGCAGGGCTGTCGGCCCGCCACAAGAAGAGCCATGCCGTCTCGGTCGCCTTCTTCGGCGATGGCGCGACCGGGCAGGGCATCCTCTACGAGAGCATGAACATGGCGGCGCTCTGGGGCCTGCCGGTGCTGTTCGTCTGCATCAACAACCAGTACGGCATGGGCACGCGCATCGACCAGGCGACCGCCAATACCGCGCTGCACGAGCGTGCGCAGGCCTTCGGCCTCAACGGCGAAACGGTCGACGGCCTCGATGTCGAGGCGGTGAGCGCGGCGGCACGGCGCCTGGTGGACGCCGCGCGCGCCGGCCGGCCGGGCTTCCTCGCCGTCGACTGCTACCGGTTCTACGGCCATGCCCGGAAGGACAAG
>JAEZEN010000442.1 GCA_023433185.1 Pseudomonadota bacterium
CGAACTTGGCGAGGCTCTCGAAATGGGCGCAGTAGACCTTGATGACGACCAGCAGCGGGACGCCGATGAGCGCGCCGACGATGCCCCACATCCAGCCCCCGAAGGCCAGGGCGACGAGGATTGCGACCGGGTTCAGTTCGAGCCGGCGGCCGAGGGTCAGCGGCGTCACCACCGAGCCTTCGATGGCGTTGCAGATGAAGTAGGCGAGGGGCGGCAGGGCGGCCATCGTCAGCGTCGGGAAGGTGACGAGGCCGATCAGGAAGGCCAGGCTCATGCCGACCAGGGCCCCGAGATAGGGGATGAAGTTGAGAAGCGCCGCGCCCACGCCCCACAGGACCGGGTTGGGCATGCCGAGGATGGCCATCGAAATGCCCACCGCGGTCCCGAAGCCGATGTTGATCAGAGTGATGGTAAAGAGGTAGCGCGAGACCTCCGCCTCGACATCGTGAACCACGCGGATGGAGCGCTTCTTGTCGCTGAGCGTCGGCAGGATCCGGACGAGCTTCTGGAGGAAGAGGTCGCCGGACGACAGGAGGAAGGCGGCGAGGAGGAGTGTGGCGCCGAGGGTGCCGCCGATGCCGGACAGCGTATCGGCCGCCCAGGACACGATCCCGGGTTGGGCGAGGACCACCTTCTGCGGGGCCCCGGGCTCGTCCAGCCCTTCGGCGATCGCCTGCACCTCCTCGCCGGCCTCGATCAGACGCGACAGGGGGCCGGCCGGCCCCTCGCTGACGAAACGATCGCGCAGCTGCTGCACGATCTGCGGAGCCTCGGTCAGCATCCGCGTCGTCGGCTCGGCGAGGAGAAGGGCGAGCCCGACCAGGGCCGCGCCGATACCGAGGACCACGAGGAACGCCGTCGCGACCGGCGGTATGCCGCGCCGGGCGAACGCGCGGACGAGCGGCATGAAGGCGAGCGAGATGAGGAGCGCGAGAATGAGCGGCAGGAAGAAGCCGCGGGCATAGTAGAGGACGCCGACCAGAAGAATCAGGAACGTGCCGACGATGGCAACGCTCACCATCCGGGGCAACGCCGGACCACCCTCGTATTCCCGCTCGATGACTACGGTCGGCTTGATCGCCATGGATGTTTCCCGGTGGCTACCCGTGGCGACGGCGGGAGCGGCCCCGTCAGCGGCGGCGCAGCAATTGCCGTGCGAACAGAAAGGCTATCAACCCGACGATGCCCATTGCCCCGACGGTCGAGCCCGGCGGGGGCACTTCGTTCTCGGCTGCGACGAATTCCTGCTTCACCGCCGCCATGATCGGTGGCGGCCGCTTGCGGCGGCGTTCGGCCATCCCGGCAAGCGCGACGATGACGAGCGCTATGACGAGGAATCCGAGGCCGATGAAGCCGAGCGCCGGAATGGCGCCGATTTCGCGCGCGAGCCAGACCGTGAAGGCGGCGAGACCGAACGAGAAGGCGATGAGCAGGAAGAGGACGGTGGCCGCCCCGGCCGCCGCCTGCTGCGCGAAGTGCCGAACGCTGGTCTTCGCCCGCCCCTTCGCGAGATCGAGACCGAGCAGTGCTGCCCTGGCCAGCCCGGCGAGCATTCCTGACTACTTGCGGTTGAGCAGGGCGAAGGCGAAGCCGACGCCGGCCGCGATCAGCACGGCGGCGAAGGGGTTCTGCCGGATGTGGCCCTCGACGCTGCTGACCGCCTGCGTCGCCTGCTTCTGTGCCGCGTGGAGCGCCTCGGCGCCGAATTCGCCGGCTTCGTTGATCATCCGCTCGCCGACATTGGCAGCCTGGCGGGCCGTGTCGTTGACCTTGCTCTTGAGCGCGGTCTGGATGCCGGCACTGTCCGCCATCAGCGTCTTCACGCTTTCGGTCAACGCCGCGATGTCCGCCCGGATGCGATCCAGGCTCTCGCTCATTTCCTTGTCCGTGGGGGTAGCCATGTCGCGTCTCCTCTCAAGATCGCTCTACGCGGCCGAAAGCGAGCGGCGGCACAGAAGCGCGAAGTAACGAGCCTGGCCGCCCGGTGTTCCAGGAAGCCTATACTATTTGTGGCCCGCGGTGTGGGCAATCGCCGCCTCGGCGGTCGAATCGGGCCCATAGTCCGACTCGCCGGAGACGCCGAGCGTGTCGGCGAGGCGGGTCCGCGCCCGATTGACGCGGCTCTTGATGGTGCCGACGGCGACGCCGCAGATATCGGCCGCCTCTTCGTAGGAGAATCCCGATGCGGCGACGAGGATCAGCGCCTCGCGCTGGTCGGCGGCGAGCAGATTGAGGGCGCGGTTCATGTCGCCCATGTCGAGGTGGCCGTACTGTTCCGGATGGACGGCGAGGTTGCGCGAATAGGCCCCGTCGACGTCCTCGACCTCGCGACCCTTCTTCCGCATCTGCGAATAGAACTCGTTGCGCAGGATGGTGTAGAGCCAGGCCTTGAGCTTGGTGCCGGGCGTGAAGCTCTCGTGATGCGCCCAGGCCTTGGTCAGGGTTTCCTGAACTAGGTCGTCGGCGCGGTCGGGGCGTCCGATCAGGGAAAAGGCGAAGGCGCGGAGGCTGGGGATTGCCTCGATCAGGCCATCGCGGAATTCGTCGGAGACGGTCATGAAGCGGTTCCTGGACGGCGCGGGGGACAGGTCTTCACGACTTGTCGCCGGCCGCGTCCTTCTGCTCGAGTTGCTTCAGGAGCTCCACGAAGCGATCCGGAATCTCTTCTCGCGCCACCTCGTCGTAGTAGGCGCGAAGTCGGGTGCCGATCGCGGTCTGGGCGGACTTGTCGAGGCGCCGGGTCCGGCCGGTCCCGCCGCCAGAGGTTTCCGAGGTCGCTTTCATTGCGCCGGACTGGTCCTTGTCTTCTTTCGACATGCTGTGCTCACGCTGAGAACGGGCCGGCGGCCGGGGAACCCCGCCCGACCGCGGCGGATAACAAAATGGACGGAACCAGAAAAGGTTCCATCGCGTTCAAACTTTTTGCAACTACCGGCGCGCGGCCGCGATTCACTGTTTGCCCCCGCGACGGGCGGGGGCTATTCTGGAAATCTTCGAGGGAGACAGCAACACATGTCGGTTGCCGAACTGGTCGGGCCGCACCTTCCGTATCTTCGCCGCTTCTCGCGGGCCCTGACGGGAAGCCAGAAAAGCGGGGACTCCTATGTGGAGGCCCTGCTCGAGACGATCGTCGTCGATCCCTCCAGCGTCGCCGCCCCGTCGAACCCGCGCATTGCTCTCTACGGACTGCTGTGCGGGCTCTGGGAATCCGTAAGCCTCAACCTGGCCGGGGCCGAGCCCGCCGACCAGTGGGAGAAGGCGGCGCAGGCGAAGCTCGCGACCATCGAGCCGCGACCGCGACAGGCCTTTCTCCTCACCGCGGTCGAAGGCTTCTCGGTCGCCGAGGCGGCGGAGATCCTGCGCACCGACGAAGCCGGCGTCGCCGCGCTTCTCGACGAGGCGTCCCGGGAGATCGGGGCGATGATGGCGACCGACGTCCTGATCATCGAGGACGAACCGCTGATCGCCATGGACATCGAGGACATCGTCACGCGCCTGGGCCATCGCCCCATCGGCGTGGCGCGCACGCGAAGCGAGGCGGTGAAGCTCGCCAAGAACGAGAAGCCGGGAATCATCCTCGCCGATATCCAGCTCGCCGACGGCAGTTCCGGGATCGACGCCGTCAACGACCTCCTGGCGGAGTTCGAGGCTCCCGTGATCTTCATCACGGCCTTTCCGGAACGGCTGCTCACCGGCAGCCGGCCCGAACCGACCTTCCTGATCACCAAGCCGTTCGCCCCGGAAATGGTGAAGGCGATGATCAGCCAAGCCCTGTTCTTCGACAGCAAGTCCGCGCGCGCGGAGCACGCCGGTGCCTGAGCGCTCGCATTCCCTGAATGCCGGTGATTAGAGGTGGATAGGCGCCGCGGAATTCTGTAACGGGAGGACCCAGGCGACACTTGGTGCGTTGTTGCGACCGAGGGACATCGCCGTTGGAATGCAAGGGCAGTCCGGCGCATGCGGCGGTGTACCGGCAGTGACGGCAAGGCATGGCTGAGAAGAGTACGCCGATAGTCTGGGGGTTGGGAAGCGAGTCGGAAATCGCTGCCGTGTTCCGTGAAGCCGACATCAGCCTTGCCCGGCAGGACTCCGGGATGGTCTACACCGCGGCCGTCAACTCCTTCTTCTCCCTTCCGGACAGCGGCAGCATCGTCGGGTTGACCGACGAGGCCGTACTCAACGGCCAGGGTCGCGGCCTCACCGCGACCAAGCGGCGCGTCCTCGATACGGGAAAGGGCGAGTCCGTCGATTTCCACTATGCGGCTGGCGAGGAAGGCGACCGCTGGTACCGGATCCGGGTGGAGCCGGTGGCGCTGGACGACGGCGACCGGGGCGTCCTGTCGGCTTCCGTCGACATCACCCGGCAGAAGACGGCCGAGGAGCACCTTCGCCTGGCTCTTCTCGAACTGGCTCACCGCTCCAAGAACCTGCTGGCGGTCGTGCTCAGCCTCGCCCGCCAGTCGGCGGACGACAGCCGCGACCTCGACGATTTCCGGGGCCGCTTCGTCGGCCGCATCCGGGCGCTGGCGCTGGCGCATGACATCCTGACCGAGGAGGCGTGGCGCGGGGCGACCGTGTTCAGCCTGGTGCGCGGCCAGTTCGCCGCCTTCGGCGAGGATGCCGGGCAGCGATCCGAGGTCGAGGGGCACAACGCCTTCCTCAAGCCCAACGCGGTGCAGTATGTCGGGCTCGCCCTCCACGAACTCATCTCCCATTCGATGCTGTCGGGGGTGCTCGCGGTCAACGGC
>JAEZEN010000464.1 GCA_023433185.1 Pseudomonadota bacterium
ACCGATGCCCGCATGAGGTCGCGCTCGGCATTGGCGAGGCGCAGCCGGTCGGCAAGGCGCCCGGCATCCTCCTCGACCCGGCAGGCGAGGGCGGCGAGACGGAGCGCGAAGGAGGGTTCCGTGGCAAGCGCCGCCTCGAGCGCCAGGTAGCGCCGGAACGGCCCGAGATAGGCGACGCCGGCGAGGATCACCGGGAGCACGCCACAGTCCTGCATCAGGGCAAGCGTCGGCTCGGCGCGAGCAGCCAGCACGAGGCGGCGCATCTCCTGTCCGATCCGCTCGGCGGAGAGGTCGCGGAGCCCGTTCCGGGCGCGGATCGCGGCGAGCAGCCCGTCGCGATCGAGGATGGCCCCGCCGAACTGGGCGTTGAAGCGGAAGAAGCGGAGGATGCGGAGCCTGTCCTCGGCAATTCGCCGGTCGGCGTCGCCGATGAAGCGGATGCGGCGCGCGACGATGTCGGCATGGCCGCCGAGCGGATCGTGGACCTGTCCGCCGGCGTCGACGGACAGCGCGTTGACCGTGAAGTCGCGGCGCTCGGCGTCCCGCGTCCAGTCGCGCCCGTAGCGGACAACCGCGTGGCGGCCATCGGTCTCGACGTCCTCGCGGAGCGTCGTCACCTCGTAGCCGGCGTGGTCGGCGACGATCGTGACGGTGCCGTGCGCGATGCCGGTGGGGACGGTCCGCAGGCCGGCGGCGGTCGCGCGGCGGACGACGACGTCGGGCGTCGCCGTGGTGGCGAAGTCGATGTCGCCGACCGGGCGGCCGGCGAGGGCATCGCGGACCGCGCCGCCCACGACGCGGACCTGATCGCCATCGCGCTCGAGAGCGGCGAAGATCGCCCGGACCGGAGCCGCCGCAAGCCAGCCCGCGCCGGCCAGGCTCGGGATGGCCAGGCGGGGCGATGTCCCCGTTTCCCTGCCCACCGGCCGGCTACTCGAAGTGGGCGGGAACGAGGACGCCGTCGATGACCTTCGCCGGCACATAGGTGCTCCCCGCCGGGGCGCCGGTGAACTGCGTGAAGGCGACGAGCGCGATGATGAGCAGCGCGGCGCCGCCGATCGCGAGCCATGTGATCGTCCGGATCGGCCAGTCGCTCGCTCCGCCGATCGTACCGCGCGTCGCGAGGAGCCAGGCGGCGTAGATGCCGAAAGGCAGGATGAAGAAGATCACGTTGAAGGCGACGAGACGTACCATTAACCGAATACCCGTTCGTAGAGCCCGCGGATGATGCCTGCGGTCACCCCCCATATATAGCGCTCCCCGAAGGGCATCTCATAGAAGTGGCGCATGGCGCCCCGAAACTCGCGGCTGCCCTGGCGGTGGTTGTCGGGTGACATCAGGAAGGGGAGGGGCACCTCGAAGGTGTCCGCCACCTCATGCGGGTTGACGGTCAGGCGGTGGCCCGGATCGACCATGGCCACGACGGGAACGATGCGGTAGCCGGTTCCGGTGAAGTAGGGCGACAGCGTTCCGATCGGTGCAACGAACGATCGATCGAGCCCGATCTCCTCCTCGGCCTCGCGCAGCGCGGCGGCGATCGGCGATGTGTCCTCCGGGTCGATCTTGCCGCCGGGAAACGCGATCTGCCCCGCATGGGCGCTGAGATGCGGCGTCCGCAGGGTCAGAAGCATCGTCGCGTCGGGCTCGCGCGCGACCACGGGGATGAGGACGGCGGCATCGCGGTAGGGCCCTGGTCCCATGACGAAGCCGGGGTTCAGCTCATGGTCGCCGGCGCCGGGCGGCGGGGCCGGCACCGCCCGGGCCGGGGCCGAGTCGATGCGCGCCGCGACCCGCCGGGCGAAGCCGGTCGGCGAATAGGGGCTTTCCTCGTCTCCAGGGGCGGTCATCGCCGGGCCCGTCTCGGATCAAGTTCCGGTGAGCGGGCGGGTCCGCACCCTCCCGCCGCCGGGGTCTTCTTCACGCCAGCCATTGTTTTGCCGCGCTTTGCCCTATCTCATGATGAGGCTCGATAACGGCGCGCGAGAAGCCCAGGCAGGCGACAATCCTCTATTGCCGCAGCGTCGCTCATGCAACACTTGGCCCGGCCCGAGCCCCGTCAGCCACGAGAGGGAAGTCGCCCGTCCGATGAGCGCACTCAGTCAGCCGCCGCTTGATGCCGATCCCGGCCGCATCGTTGCCGAGGTCGAGGCCTCCGTCGCCCGCGTGAAGGAGGCCCGCGCAGCGATCGGCAGGGTCATTTACGGCCAGGAGACGGTGATCGACCGAACCCTCATCACCATCTTCGCCGGCGGCCACGGCCTCCTGATCGGCGTGCCCGGCCTCGCCAAGACCAAGCTCGTGGATACCATCGGCACCGTTTGCGGCCTCTCCTCGGCCCGCATCCAGTTCACGCCGGACCTGATGCCCTCCGACATCCTCGGGACCGAGGTGATGGATGTCGGCACCGATGGCAGTCGCGCCTTCCGCTTCGTCGCCGGACCGGTCTTCACCCAGCTCCTGATGGCCGACGAGATCAATCGCGCGAGCCCGCGCACCCAGTCGGCGCTCCTCCAGTCGATGCAGGAGCACCACGTCACCGTCGCCGGCGAGCGCCACGACCTGCCGTCACCGTTTCACGTTCTCGCGACCCAGAACCCGCTTGAGCAGGAAGGGACCTATCCGCTGCCCGAGGCGCAGCTCGACCGGTTCCTCCTCCAGATCGATGTCGTCTATCCCGACCGCGAGGCGGAGCGGCGGATGCTGTTCGAGACGACCGGATCGACCGAGGCCCGGACCGAAGCCGTGCTCGATGCCGAGTCGATCAAGGGCATCCAGGCGCTCGTCCGCCGGATGCCGGTGGGCGAATCGGTGGTCGAGGCGATCCTCAACCTCGTCCGGTCGGCACGCCCCGGCGAGGGCGACAGGAAGCTCGCGAACGCCATCGCCTGGGGCCCCGGCCCCCGCGCCAGCCAGGCGCTGATGCTCGCCGTCCGCGCCCGTGCCCTGATCGACGGGCGGCTCGCGCCCTCGCTCGACGACGTGGTCGACCTCGCCGAGCCGGTGCTCAAGCACCGCATGGCGCTCACCTTCGCCGCCCGCGCCGACGGACTGACGATCGCCGAGGTGATCGCCGAGCTCAAGGGCAAGATCGGATAGAGATGGCGGTCGGCGCGGAGGCAGGACTCGGGGCGAAATCGGTCGGCGGGACGCTGAACGAGGCCAAGGGCGTCGCCGGCGGCCTGCCCGACCTGCTCATCGAGGCACGCCGCGTCTCGGCGACCGTCATCGCCGGCTGGCACGGCCGCCGCGTCGCCGGGCGCGGCGAGACGTTCTGGCAGTTCCGACCCTTCATGCCGGGCGAGGCAGCCGCCGCCGTCGACTGGCGGCGCTCGGCCCGCGACGAAAGCCACCTGTTCGTGCGCGAGAAGGAGTGGGAGGCGGCGCACCTGATGTGGCTCTGGGCCGATCTCTCCGCGTCGATGGACTTCCGCTCGCGGCTCGCGACGACGACCAAGCGCGACCGCGCGCTCGTTCTTCTCCTTGCCCTCGCCGAACTGCTCGGCGCCGCCGGCGAGCGCGTCGGCCTTCTCGCCGAGAGCGATCCGATCCTTGCCCGCAATGCCGCCGAGCGCATCGCCCGGCATATCGCCCATGCCCGTCGCGGCAAGCCGGACACGCGCGGCCTGCGCCGCTTCAGCGACGTCGTACTCTTCGGCGATTTCCTCGATCCGCTGCCGGAGACCGAGGCGATGCTCGACACGATCGTGCGTTCCGGCGCCCGCGCCCACCTCGTCCAGGTCGTCGATCCGATCGAGGAGACCTTCCCCTTCACCGGCCGCACCGAGTTCCTCGACCCCGAGAGCGGCGCCCGCCACGTCGTCGGCCGAGCCGAGCAGTACCGCGAGGACTACCGGGCGCGGCTCATGGCGCTCCGCGAACGGCTGACGCTGATCTGCCGGCGGCTCGACTGGACCTTCCTCGTCCATCGCACCGACCGGCCGGCGACCGAGCCGCTGCTCGCGCTCCATGCCCGCCTCGCCGACCGCCACGCGCAGTCCGCCTTCTCGACGATGGGACGCGCGGCATGAGCGGCCTTCCCTTCGCCTTCGCCTATCCCCCGATCCTGTTGGCGCTGCTGGCGCTGCCGCTGATCTGGCTGCTGCTTCGCGTGACACCGCCGAAGCCGAAGGTCGAGAGCTTCCCGCCGACGCGGCTTCTCCTCGAGATCGCCCAGAAGGAGGAGACCCCGGCGCGGACGCCGTGGTGGCTGATCCTGCTGCGCTGCCTGATCGCGGCGGGGATCATCATCGCGCTTGCCGGGCCGATCTACCGGCCGACGACCGACGAGGCGCCGGGGACGGGGCCGCTGCTCCTCGTCGTCGACAACGGCTGGGCGTCCGCCGATCGCTGGCCCGCGATCGTCGAGACCGCCGGCCGCGTCGTGACGCTCGCCGAGGATTCCGGCCGGCCGGTCGCGATCCTCGCCACCGCCGAGGGGCCGGGCCAGGAACTCGCACCGACCGATGCCGGCGAGGTGCGCCGCCGGCTGGATGCGCTTGCCCCGCGCCCCTTCGACGCCGACTA
This sequence comes from Pseudomonadota bacterium, assembly GCA_023433185.1. Next base: position 4,525 of record JAEZEN010000464.1, read on the forward strand.
TGCCGCGCTCCTCCCGCCGCTCGATGCCGCCGTGCGCGCTACGGGCTTCGGCGGGGCGGTCTGGCTGTCCGGCGGGCTGTCCGGCCGCGGCAGCGATTCCTTCGGCACCTTCCTGTCGCAGCGGATCGACGGGCCCTTGGCGGCCTATGCCGACACCCGCGCCGAGATCCTTGGCCTCAAGCCGCCGGTCGGCGCGGCGGATGCTCTCGTCGTGCCGGTCGTGCGCAGCATCGGCGATCTGCCGGCGGCCGGCTTCGTGCGCGCCACCGATCTTCGCGGCCGCAGCATCGGCGACGCGCCATTCGCCTTCGATGCCGGAGCCAGCGAGGCCGAGGCGCGCTTCACGCTGCCGGTCGAGCTCCGCAACGACATCGCCCGCCTCGAGGTCGTGGGCACCGAGACCGCGGGCGCGGTGCAGCTTCTCGACGAGAGCTGGCGCCGCCGCCGGATCGGCCTGCTCTCCGGCGCGGCCGCCGACGCCGCGCAGCCGCTGCTCTCGCCGCTCTACTACATCGCGCGGGCCGTGCAGCCCTTCGCCGACGTCTCCGAGCCGCGTGAGGCCAACGCCGCCGTCGCCGTGCCGCAGATCATCGACGAAGGCGCCTCGGTCATCGCCATGGCCGACATCGGCACCCTGCCGGCCGACGTCGAGGAGACCGTGGCCAACTGGGTGCTCGAAGGCGGCGTCCTCCTCCGCTTCGCAGGGCCGCATCTCGCCACGGCGACGGATTCGCTGATTCCCGTGCGGCTTCGCGGCGGCGACCGCGTGCTCGGGGGCAGTCTCACCTGGGAGGTCGAGCAGCCGCTCGCCGCGTTCTCCGAGACGAGCCCGTTCGCGGGCATCCCGGTCCCGGAGGACGTGCTCGTCCGGCGGCAGGTCCTCGCCGAGCCCGACGGCTCGCTCGCCGAGCGCACCTGGGCGACCCTTGCCGACGGCACCCCGTTGGTCACGGCGACGCCGTCCGGCCGCGGCTGGCTCGTCCTCTTCCACGTCACCGCCGATACGAGCTGGTCGAGCCTCCCGCTTTCCGGCACCTTCGTCGAGATGCTCCGGCGCATCGTCGCCTTCTCGACGGCGGCCCGCGCGCAACCCGCGGGGGATGCCAACGCGTCGGCCCAGACCGTTCCGCCCTGGCGGCTTCTCGATGGCTATGGCCGATTCACCAATCCCGGCCCGGAGGCGCGTCCGATCCCGGCCAACCTTGCGGGCGTCGCGCCCGGCATGACGCATCCGCCCGGTCTCTACGGGACCGATGCGGGATTCGTCTCGCTCAACCTGCTCGGGGCCGATGCGACGCTCCGGCCCTTCGACCCGACCCTTGTCCCGGAGGCGACCGTGCAGCCCTATCCGACCGAGGCGCCGATGGACCTCCGGCCGTGGCTCCTCGCCCTCGCGCTCGGCTTATTCCTCCTCGACGCACTGCTGGTGCTGTGGCTCAACGGGGCCTTCGCCGCGATCGCCCGCCGTCGCCGGTCCGCCGCCGCGGGCGCGATGGTGCTGATCGCGGCGGCGGTGCTCGCCGGCGGTGCCGATACCGCCCGCGCCGACGCGGCGAGCGACCAGTTCGCCCTCGACGCCGTCAGCGAGACGCGCCTCGCCTATGTCATCACCGGCAATTCCGAGATCGACGAGGCGAGCCGCGCCGGCCTCTTCGGCCTGTCCCAGGTGCTCGCCGACCGCACGGCTCTGGAGCCCGGCGACCCGGTCGGCGTCGATCCGGCCCGTGACGAGCTCGCCTTTTTCCCGATCCTCTACTGGCCGATCGATCCCGCCAGCCCGCTGCCGACCTCGGCGACGATGGCGAGGGTCGACGCCTACATGCGCGAGGGCGGTTCGGTGCTGTTCGACACCCGGGACCAGCTGGAGCGCTCGACCGGCCTCGGCTCCTTCACCGGAACGCCCGCCGTGGAGCGTCTTCGCGACATGCTGTCGAGCCTCGACATCCCGCCGCTCGAGCCGGTGCCGACAGATCACGTGCTGACCAAGGCGTTCTACCTGCTCACGGAGTTTCCCGGTCGCTATGCCGGCGGGCCCCTCTGGGTCGAGGCCAGCGAGGCGAGTGGCGAGGCCTCCGACCGCCCGGCGCGGGCCGGTGACGGCGTCTCGTCGCTGCTCATCACGGAGAACGACTTCGCCGCCGCCTGGGCGATGGACGACAACGGCACGCTCCTCTACCCGACCATCCCCGCCGATCCCTTCCAGCGCGAGATGGCCTTCCGCACCGGCGTCAACATCGTGATGTACACGCTGACCGGCAACTACAAGGCCGACCAGGTGCATGTGCCGGCGCTGCTCGAGAGGCTCGGTCAGTGAACTGGTCCCTCGCCATCGAGCCGCTCCTCCCGGCGTGGCTGCTCGCCGCCGCCGTAGTGCTTTCGGTGCTGCTGCTCGTTCCCGGCCTGCTCCGGCGCCAGCGCGGCGCGTGGCTGCGCACGGCGGCGGTCGCGATCCTGTTCCTCGCGCTCCTCAATCCGGTTGCGCTGCGCGAGGACCGCGATCCCCTGCCGACGGTGGTCGCCGTGGTGAGCGACGAGAGCCCCAGCCAGGCCCTCGACGGCCGCGATGCGACCACCCGGACGGCGAAGGCCGCGCTCGAATCGCGGCTCGCCGAGTTCAGCAATGTCGAGGTGCGTGCCGTCGATGCCGGCGCGCCCGGTGGGATGGTCGACGGCACCATGCTCTTCGGCCCGCTCGCGACCGGCCTCGCCGACGTCCCGCCCGACCGGCTCGGTGCCGTGGTGATGCTCACCGACGGCCAGGTTCACGACGTCCCCGAAAGCGTTCAAGCGCTCGGCTACACCGCGCCGGTCCACGTCCTTCTCTCGGGCCACGACGGCGAGATCGACCGGCGTCTGGTGATCGACAATGCGCCGCGCTTCGGCATCGTTGGCGAGAACCAGACGATCCGCTACCGGGTGCTCGACGACGGCTCCGGCGAGAGCGGTGCGCCCGTCCGCGTCAGCATCACCCGCGACGGCAATCCGCTGTCGAGCGAGGTGGTGACGGCGGGCGAACCGCAGGACTTCACCGTCGCCATCACCCACGGCGGCGCCAACATCGTCGAGTTCGAGGCGGAGCCGCTCGATGGCGAACTGACCGAGGTCAACAATCGCGCCGTCGCCTCGATCGAGGGCATCCGCGAAAACCTCCGGGTGCTCCTGGTGTCGGGCGAGCCCCATGCCGGCGAGCGCACGTGGCGCAACCTTCTCAAGTCCGACGCCGCCGTCGACCTCGTCCATTTCACCATCCTGCGTCCGCCGGAGAAGCAGGACGGCACGCCGATCAACGAGCTCTCGCTGATCGCCTTCCCGACCCGCGAGCTCTTCTCTGAGAAGATCGAC
>JAEZEN010000465.1 GCA_023433185.1 Pseudomonadota bacterium
CATGTTCTGGGCGTGAGCATGGCCCTGGCTGCCATAGCCGACGATCGCGACCTTCTTGGCCTTGATCAGGTTCAGGTCGGCATCCCGGTCGTAATAGACGCGCATTGTCGTTTCCTTCTTGTATCCCCAAGGGCGATTGGCGGCGGGAACCGCGGGAACCCGTTCAAACCGCGGCGTTTCTACCGGGGGAAGCCGCGCCGCGCAATGTGCGATGCGGGGTGGTCAGGGTCGAAGAAGCGCGGTGAGCCGAGCGATGACATCCTGCAGAACATCTTCCGGCACCGCCTCGATATGCCGGAAGATGCGGGCAGCCCGGTCGATGCTGCGGATCTGGTCGACCAATATGCAGCCGACCGTCCTTGTCGAGCGCGGGAGCGGGACTTCGAGCGGCCAGCCGCGTATGACGCTCGTGATCGGGCAGACGAGCACCCGCGTCGAAAGATCGTTGTAGCGTAGCGGCGTGACGACCAGCGCCGGCCGACGGCCGCTCTGCTCGGTGCCGAGGGTCGGGCTGAGCTCCGCCCAGACGATATCACCCGCGCTCGGAACGGGCCCGGCCACTCAGGATGTCCTCGATCGTGATCTCACCTCGCGTGTATGCGTCCTCGGGAAGGCTCTCGGCGCCGACCGCGGGACCCCAGTCCACCAGAGGCGGCCTGTCCTCCGGGCGCACGCGCTCCATCTCCGCGACGAGGCGGTCGAGCGTATAGCGGGGTGAGGGTTGGGCGGGGCGAATGGAGACCTCCCTGCCGCTCACCACCAACTCCACGGATTGCCCCTCACGCAGCCCGGCGCGTTCCAGCACATCGCGCGGGATACGCACCGCGGCGCTGTTGCCCCACCGGCCGATCTTGCCTGCCATCGTCGCAATCCTCTCCGTCGGATATCCAATGTATATCCGACGCTCGTCTCGGACAACGTCAGTCCACCGCCTGCCAACCGAAGTCGAGGAGGGGCCGCGCCCGCTCGGCGAAGTCGATGATCTCGTCGGCGAGGCCGGGGCGGGTGATGACGTCGGACGGCAGGTCGCGCTGCACCACGAGCGACTTCATGCGGACCAGCGCGTCGAGCGGGCCGTCCTTCAGCGTCTCGAAGCCGCGCGGCACACGGGTGAGCTGGTCGAAGGTGCCGAGGGCGAGGCCGGCCTTGCCGAGCGTGCCGAGCAGCGCCTTGGCCTTTGCGGGCTTCGCCAGCATCGCCTTCCGGAACGCGGCGACCGCCGGCGCCTCGGGCCGGTAGAAGCCGGCGGCGACGAAGCAGCCGGACGGGTCGATGTGGATGTAGAGAAGCCCGGGGTCTTTCTTGTCGCCGCTGCGGGTCAGCACCGCGCCGGCGTGGGTCTTGTACGGGCTCTTGTCCTTCGAGAAGCGCACATCGCGGTTCAGCCGGAAGATCGAGCGCTTGCCGTCGCCGCGGAGCGGAATCCGGCGCCTGGCGAATTCCGCCGTCAGGTCGTCGACGAGCGCCACCATCGGCCCGAGTACGTCGGTCTCGTAAAGGCCGCGATTTTCCTCGAACCACGCCTTGTCCTGATGGAACTTCAGGGCCTCGAAGAAGGGGAGGGCTTTCGGCCCGAACCCTCTGAATCTCCCCACGTCGCCGCTTGTCGCCTTGGCCATGACTTGACTGCCCTAGGTCAGATGTCCTAGAAACCGCTCTAGGACAGTTGACCTAAAGTACGCCCCTCGGGCGAGTCGGGCAATCGAGGCATCACTGGAAATGAGCGCGACCGACACACGGCGCCTGATCGTGGAGACGGCCGACCGGCTGTTCTACGAGGCCGGCGTGGAGGCGACCTCCTTCGCGGATATCGCCGGGGCGGTCGGCCTGTCGCGGGGCAACTTCTACTACCACTTCAAGACCAAGGACCAGATCCTCGACGCGGTCATCGACCGGCGCCTCGCTCGTACCGGGGAGATGCTCGACCGCTGGGGGGAGGAGGGGGCCAGGCCGGTCGAGCGCATCCGCCTCTTCATCGATCTCATGATCGCCAACCGCGCCCCGATCATGGCCCATGGCTGCCCGGTCGGCACCCTCTGCGAGGAACTCGCCAAGCGCGATCATGCCGCGCTCTCGCGGGCCACGGCCCTGTTCGACCTGTTCCGCGGGTGGCTCGCCCGCCAGTTCGCCGCCCTCGCTCGCGGCGGCGATGCCGACGACCTCGCCCTTCACCTCCTGATGCGGAGCCAGGGCGTGGCGACGCTCGCCACGGCCTATCGGGACGAGGCCTTCATCCGCCGCGAGGTCGCCGCGATGCACGCCTGGCTCGATGCCGTGGCCGCAGGGCCGCCGTTCCATGCCTGAAGGGAGCCTCCCCATGTTCTTCGTCACCCTGACTTTCGGCGCCAATCGTGCCGCGGCGCCGCGCTTCATGGCAGCCCACAAGGCATGGATCGAGCGCGGCTTCGCCGACGGCGTGTTCCTGCTCACCGGCAGCCTCGCGGATGGGTCGGGCGGTGCGGTCGTCGCGCATGCCACGTCCCGCGACGGGCTGGAGCGGCGGCTGGCGGAGGACCCCTTCGTGGCCGAGGGCATCGTGACGGCCCACGTCGCCGAGGTGGCCCCGGGTATGACGGAGGACCGGCTCGCGTTCCTCCGACCTCAGTCCGCGTAGACTTCCTCCCGGATGATGTTGCGGTAGCGGCCATTCGGCAGGCGGACGACGATCGAGAGCGACAGCCCGTCGACGAGGCCCGGCACGGCCCGGTTGAGCCGGTCGACCGTCGACTGCAGGCGGGCGATCTCGTTGCCGCCATTGGCGGTCCGGAACAGCAGGTCGTAGAAGTAGATGTCGAACAGCGACGAGCGGGTATAGTCGATCTCCTGGGCGTAGCCCGCCGCCCAGATCAGCCGGTTCCGCACCGTCTGGCCGCGGATCTTGGAGGGCCGCAGCACCTCGATGAGGTTGCGCGCGTCGCCGAACTTGCACGACCCGAACATGATGCCCTTGAGGCGCCGGCTCCTGCGGTTCACCTCGCAGATCGTGTTGCGGAGGAACGTTCGCGACAGCCCCGAGCCGTCCGGCGCCTCGATCTTGGCGAAGTCGCCATGGGCGGCGACGTAGAGGTAGTCGACATCACCGCTTGCGGTCATGAAGCGCACCGCCTCGCGGAACGAGGTCGCGCCGACGAAGCGCTCGTAGGTGAAGGCGTCGGGCCGGTTCTTGAGCGCATAGGAGAGGAACTCGAACAGCGGCCGCACCGTATGGTGATGCTCGCCGAACCAGCGCGTCTCGATGACGCCAAGCCCCAAGTGCCGCGTTGCCGGCATCCCGACCTCTCCCGAGAAGCGGCGATCTTGGCACGGAACAGGCCGCGCGGCAGCAGATAAACGGCGCCCCGCGCGAATTTGCGATCGTCTCTGAAAATATCGTCAAATCAAATGGTTATATGGTTAATCGAAAGTTAAGCCCGATCACAGGCCGTAGCGCGCGGCCCACCCTTCGGCGGCGCCGCCAAAGGCTTCTCCGGAGGCCTTCAGTTCGGCGGCGAAATGCCGGGCGATCACCGCCCGGATCTCCGGCGTCAGGGGCACTTTCTCGAGGTCCTGCTTGCGGTTGAAGGCGGCGTCGATGATCGCGCTTTCCTTGTCCGGATCGGCGCCGAGGAAGGCGAGCACCCGGCGCCGCAGCCCCTCGGCGTCGGCGACGAGGTCGTCGAACAGGAACAGGCCGAAACGGTCCGCGGGCACGTGGCGGCGCCAGCGGGCGACGATCTCGCTCGGGTAGCTCCGGGTGGCGACGAAGCGCTGGCCGAGGAGCCGCACCACCGCGTCGCCGTCGAGGCCGCGGGCGACGGTGCCCCGCCGCATGTGCATGGTGAGGTGCGACCAGGCGCGCTCGACGGGGTCGCGGGCGATGAACACGACCCTCGTCTCGGGGAAGCGGCGCGCGATGCGGGCGATCATCCGCTCGCCGAGCGACGAATAGTCCGGCGTCACGTCGCCGGACAGCCGGTCGCCCTTGAGCGCGAAGAGCCGGGCATAGGCGTCGAGGTCCTTCCACCACCAGCGCATGGTGACGAAGGCCTCGAGGAAATCGATGTCGCGCTGGTCGAGGGGGCGGAGCGCCAGTTGCGCCTGCCGCCGGTTGGCGCGGGCAAGGTCCGACTGGGTGCGGAGGCGCAGGTTGGCCGCGGCCTGCGACGGGGCGCGGCGATCGAAATAGTGGAGTTCCTTGATTGGCGGCATCCAGAAGTCGGGATGGAGCTGGAGCTGGTCGTAGAGCCAGCGCGTGCCGCCCTTCTGGGCGCCGATGCAGAGGAAATCGGGCCCGGCGTCGGGCACGTCCGGCAGGGGGCGGGGGACGTGCC
>JAEZEN010000524.1 GCA_023433185.1 Pseudomonadota bacterium
GGGGCGATCGCTGCCCACTCCCTGTCGCTCAAATCATGTCGTCCCGTCATCAAGCCCTCCATCCTCAGGAAAACTTGAATCACCACAACACCCGACAGGGAAGCCCTCTTATGAGTTCACGACCTAGGCGAGAGGCTCCTCGGGCCTGAGCCGGCGGCGCGCGCCGCTAGCCTGACGGCGTCATCGCCGCCGCGAGGATTCGGACTGCCCGCGCCACCTCGGCAAGGTCGACATACTCATCCGGCGCGTGCGCCTGCTCGATGCTGCCGGGTCCGAATATGACCGTCGGGGTGCCCGCCCGGGTGAGCTTGGTGGCGTCGGACCCGAATGGCGCTCCGAGCGGCGCGGTGTCGAGCCCTTCTCGGGTCAGGGTGGATTGCAGCCGTCCGACGATCGCCGCCTCCGGCGGAACCTCCATCGATATCGAATCGATGAACGGCGCATTCATCACGATCCGCGCCCCCGGCGGCGCGGGAAATCGGCTTACCGCCTCGCGGATTTCGGTCCATGCCTCGGGGCCGCTCTGGTCCGGCAATGTCCGCATGTCGAAGGTGAGCTTGGCGAGGGCGGGAACGCTGTTCGGGCCTTCGCCCGCCTCGAGCAAGGTGCATGTCAGCGTGCGGCCGCCGAGCATCGGATGAAACCGCTCGTCGCCGCGCATGTAGTCGCGCAGGAACACGATGAGGTCCGCCGCGATCGCGATCGCATCCACGCCCTCCTCGGGGCGCGACGAATGCGCGTTTCGTCCGTGGACCTCGATCACCCAGCGCAGGCAGCCCTTGCAGGCGGAGACGATCCGAAGGCTCGTCGGCTCCCCGGCCACGCCCATGTCGTAGCGTTCGTTCCGGGCGATGTGGAACGAGATGCCTTCGAACGTCACTTCCTCGTCGATCGCCGCGACAAAGGTGATGTCGCAATCGCGTGGCTGGTCGCGGAGCACGCGCAGCGCCAGCATGAACATCGCAAGGCTGGCCTTGTCGTCGACGGATCCGCGTCCATAGAGCCGGCCGTCGCGAACCACCCCCGAGAACGGGGATGTCATCCCCTCCACCTGGACGGTATCGAGGTGCCCCTCCCAGATGACGCGCGCCGAGCCGGCTTTGCCGGGGAGGCGGGCGACCACGTTCGGGCGGCCGGGCGAGACCTCCTGCAGGTCGGCCGCGATACCGTTGCCGACGAGCCAATCCTTGACGAACACGGCGAGGCGTTCCTCGCCCGCCCATTCGGCCGGGTCGGATGGACTGGAGAGCCGGGGGTTGATGCTCGGTATGGCGACCATCTCGGCGAGGAGTTCCGCGACCTCCTCGACGCCGACCGAAAATGCCGCCTCAGACATGGGTCTTGGCTCCCGTCCACTGCGCCGACCGCCTTCGACGGATCCCGTCCGGGGGTCGGTCTTTCGATATCTTCGCGTCGACAAGGAGGGGCAGGCGCATCGAAAGCGTCGTGAGCGGCGCCATCGCCTCCAGTCGACGGCGAAGGAACCGCTCGGTGGCTTCACCGTCGAGGCAGCCTCGGACCTCGTTGACCGTCACCGCCTCCGCGCCGAGCGAGGCCGCCATGGTCAGCGCCTCGCCCGGCGAGCGCGTGAAGACCGAGATCGCATCGTCGGCCGGCCCGATGGCCTGTCCCTGGAGGTCCTCCGCGCTGCGAAAGCGTCGAACCGGGACGATCGGCCCGCAGGATGTCTCGGCGTTGAGCAGGCTGGTCCTGTCGATCTCCGACACGACGGCGGGGACGAGATGAAGGCCCGTGGGGCTGTCCTCCCGGATCGAGCCGCCGACCACCCGTGCGCCCCGCCGGCGTGCCTCCCTGATCTGCTCGCGCGCTCTCTCGAGAACCGCGAGGTGGTTCACTGGCCCGACCGGACCGCCGGCGTCCATCGTGGTCGCCAGGGCGAGCGCGGAGAGCGCCTGCACGAAGCGGTCATGGATCTCGGCGTGTACGACGACCCGGGCGCTCGTTCGCGCGAACTGGCCGGCATTCGCAAAACTCCTCGCCGCGATCGCGCTGGCCGCGGCATCGATGTCCGCATCCGCCGCGACGATCACCAGGCCGGTTTCGCATTCTTCGCGATAGATGACCTTGTTGCTCCACGTCGAGATGAGGGCGTCGCTCTCTTCGCGGGTGGTCAGGAGGGCTGCTGCGGCGACGTCGGGGTGGCGCATCAGCGCGCGGCCGATGGCGCCCCGTTCCCCGGGCAGAAGGCATACGGAATCGGCAGGCAGGCCCACCCGGGTGATGCATTCGACCAATGCCGCCGAGACCAGCGACGTGGTCGGCGCCGGCTGCCAGACCACGGCATTTCCCGTCGCCATCGCCGGCGCCAGACAGGCGAGGGCCGGCAGTCCGACCGGATAGGCGTGGCCGGCGATCAGGGCGATGACGCCGACGTTGCGGCGGTGCCCGAGGGCGAGCCGGTCCTTGGCCTGGACGAGAGCCTCATGCTGGTGGAGGCTCCGGCCGAGCCGTGCCGCGTCACCAAACGCCCGCGCCGCCGCCTCGATCTCGGCGACGGCTTCCTCGATGTCCTTCCCCTGCTCGAGCGTGAGGAGCGCGGCGAGGTCCCGCTTTTTCTCCAGCACGCGATCCGAGATGTCGCGGCATAGCCCGATCCGTTCGGACAGCGGCAGGGCGGCGAGCCTGTCGGCTGCCGCTCGTGCCGATCGCACGGCCCGCTCGAGATCGTCGAGATCGCAGAAGCTGGTGAATCCGATCAGTTCGCCGGTGCCCGGACTGGTTACCCGCAGCCAGGGGCGATCCGTGCCGGCCTGCCAGCCGCCGCCCCACCGACCGAGGGCCTGTCGCGCATTGCGCACGTCGCAATCGGTGGCCTGGAGCCCGTCGATACCGTGCGGCCTGACGTTCTTTCGGAGGGCGCTCACGCGGGCCACCTCCACCTTGCTGCCAGGCGGGCCCTGAAGGCCCCTTCGGTTTGCGGAAGCATCGAGCCCGTCCCCCCTGCCCACGTCGGCATAGTTGACGTCGTTTCATATATGGTGTCAATCTCATTCGTGAACTTCGCGGAGACCCGCGCCATGGCAGATCCCAAGCTCTATTCCGCGCCGGCCCTCGAGAAGGGATTGGACATCCTCGAGCTGCTCGCGCGCGCCGACGGCAAGCGTTCCCTCACGGCCATGGCCGAGGAACTCGGACGCTCGAAGAGCGAGATCTTCCGGATGGTCACGGTGCTCGTTCAGCGCGGCTATCTCGACCGCGATCCCGAGACCGACGAATTCTCGCTGACCAATCACCTCTTCGACATCGCCCTGAAGACGCCGCGCGTGAACGACCTGCTCAGCGAGGCGGTGCCGAGGATGACGCGGCTTGCCGAGGAGACCGGACATTCGCCGCATCTCGTCGTCCTGCAAGGCGGCGAGACCGTCGTCATCGCCGCCGTGCCGGGGCGGTCGGACATGTCCTTCACGCTGCGCCTCGGCTATCGCAGGCCGTCGATCGACGCGACGTCCGGACAGGTCATCATCGCGTTCCAGGACGAGCCCGAGCGGCAAAGGCTGATCAAGGAAGGGGTGGCGCGCAGCGGGAGGCGTGCCGCACCGCCCGACCTCATCCCGACGCTCGATCGAATCCGCTCACGGGACTTCGAGCTTCACGAGAGCCGCGACTTCGTAGGCATTACCGACATCTGCTGCCCGATCATCGGCGAGAGCGGCGGCGCGGTCGCGAGCATCATCGTGGCATGCGTCCAGCGCCATGGGCGCGAAACCATGGTCGAGGAGGCGTCGGTCATGCTGCGCGAGGCCTGCGAAGCCATCGGCAACGCCCTTGGCGCGCGTCGCGTCGCGAATGCGGGCCCGGCCGACCCTGTCTCGAGCGAGAAGAGGCCGGCGGAACGATCCGGCGGCCGCAAGTAGGGGTCGTCTGGTCCGGTCGGCGCGGAAACGAAGACGACGGTGACGATCGGTATAATTGACGCTGCGCGCGGGCGGATCTCTCCGAGGGTGCGGCGTACGCCGGTCATGCCCCCGTCTCGGTTGAAATCGGACGTGCGGGATGCCGGCCGCACCACCCCTCGAGCGCGCGCTGTTTCCGTGACCGGGTCGCTCAAGGCGCGCGGCGCAATGCTCGGGCCGACGGTGCGGTGCGCGTAATCAGCCCTCGTCTCGACCAGGCGGTTTCTCGCAGCAAACCGACATTCGATCAGGGGATGAGAATAGGCCGTGAGCAATCGAGCCCTCTACTTTCCTGACGTGGCCGGTCCCACCTCCCTGTGTTCGGAAGCCTACCGCGCTGGAGCCGAACTTCCCTTCTAGAAAAGGCACTCACGCGGGCATCCGGTCGACCAGGTTCTTCACGTTCGACACATGCCAACGTCCGCCTCGGGCGGTCCGGACACCCCTGCAGTTGAGGGCGGATGCGAGACCACGCAGGTCGCGGACGCCCGAGGCCCGGAGCGTCTCGATGATAGGCAACACTTTGGCGGCGAAGGCGTCGGCCTCCGCCTTCTGAACCTCGCGTCCCCGTGCCGCCGCCTCAGCGGCGTTGCTCCGGTTGCCGAGCCGAGCGCCCTGCGCCTTCCGCGCCGCGAGAGCGGATCGCGTGCGTTCAGAGATCAGCCGGCGCTCCTTCTCCGCAAGGGCAGCATAGAGGTGCAGCATGAAGGGATCGGCATCTGCGCCCAGCTCCGCGACGATAAAGGGGACCCGCTGCGCCATGAGCCCGGCGATGAAGGCGACGTCG
>JAEZEN010000576.1 GCA_023433185.1 Pseudomonadota bacterium
CGAACTGGTTCCGCATGTTGACCACGCCGAAGGCGATCAGCCACGACAGGATCGCCGAGGCGATGAGCACGTAGACATAAAGCTGGAGCACGTAGGAGATGAACCAGAGGAACTCCAGCATTGTGTCGGCCGCCTCGCGCTCGTCGGTTGGGACCGCTTTGATGTAGCGTCACGGGCGGCGACCCGCAACCCGCAGCAGGCTTCGTCGAGGCTTCGTCGGCTCGTCTGTCCCGGCTCAGAGAGATGGGAGACGGATTGAACGTGAGGTGGGGTTCTCCGAAGCTCGGGTATGAAGCTGCTACACCTCGCCCTCAACCGGGCCGCCCAAGGACTGGAAACGGCCGCCGCGCGAATCAGCGCTCGACCAGGGACTGGCGGATCGCGGCTTCGTTATCTCGGGACTGCGCGGCGCAGCGTGACGCTGCAACACAGCCTCGGACAACATGACCGGGCAGGCCAGAAACCTGCATGGGGTTCTCCTTCGTCTCGAGCTTCGAAAGCCCGAGCTTCGGAGAACCCCAACATTCATTCAATCCGTCTCTCTGAGCCGGGACAGGAAGCCGGGGGGTCGATCTCGCGGATCAGCGGTGGCAGGGCGCCCAGGTCGGGGAGCCGGCGATAGCGCGGCGCCGCTTCCGGCTCGTCATCGTGCTCCAGCGCCCAGCTCAACTCGTGCGGCACGTAGACGGCCCAGCTGCCCGCGGCGATCGCCGGCACGATGTCGGAGCGGAGCGAGTTGCCGACCATCATCGCCCGCTCGGGCCCGTCGCCGTGCTCGGCGAAGACGCGGCGGTAGGTGTCGGCATCCTTCTTCGAGACGATCTCCACCCCGGAGAACAGCTCGCCGAGGCCCGACTCGGCAAGCTTCCGCTCCTGGTCGAACAAGTCGCCCTTGGTGATGAGGACGACCCGGTAGGTCCCCGCGACCGCCTCCAGCGTCTCGCGCACATGGGGCAGCGTCTCGACCGGGTGGCGGAGCATCTCGCGGCCGGTCATCAGGATCTCCGAGATCGTCGCCGCCGACACCTGGCCGTTGGTGACCTCGATCGCGGTCTCGATCATCGACAGCGTGAAACCCTTGATGCCGAAGCCGTAGAATCCGAGGTTGCGCTTCTCCGCCTCGAGCAGGCGGGCCGACAGCGCGGCGCGGTCGCCATATTCGCCGAGCAGGTCGAGGAAGCGGTCCTCGGTGAGGCGATAGAAGTGCTCGTTCTGCCAGAGCGTGTCGTCGGCATCGAAGCCGATGGTGGTGAGCGTGGTCATGATGCCGGGGCTTAGCAGAAGCCGCGCCCGCCTGCATCCGCTCGCTGCGCCTGCCGGGTTTGATCCTGGTCAAGCCCGCATCCCGATGCGCTGCTATGGTGCCTCATGCTCACCCGCCGCGGCTTCGTTTTCCTTGGCATTGCCGGTGCGGTCGCCCTCGGCGGCGGCGTGGTCCGGGCACGCTGCCGGGCCGATGTCGCTGCCGCCCGCGCCCGCGTCGCCGCCGGCAGCACGGTCGTCGAGACGCGCGCCAGTGTCATGGAATATGCCGTCGCCGGGTCGGGGCCGCCGCTTCTCATGGTGCATGGCACCGGCGGCGGCTTCGACCAGGGGCTCCGCTTCGGGGCGCGGCTGGCGGCGTCCGGCCACACCATCATCGCGCCGTCGCGCTTCGGCTACCTGCGGAGCGCGATGCCGGCCGACGCCTCGTCGGAGGCCCAGGCCGACGCCTTCGTCGATCTGCTCGACGCGCTCGCCATCGATCGTGTGCCGGTGGTCGGCGGCTCGGCCGGGGCGCTGTCGGCCACCGCCTTCGCGCTCCGCCATCCCGACCGCTGCGCGGCCCTCGTCGCGCTGGTCCCGGCGATGCATGCCCCCGACCGCTCGCTCGCGCCGCCGCCGGGCGCGCTCACCGGGTACATCATCGAACGCGGGCTGCGTTCGGACCTCCTGTTCTGGCTCGGTCTGGTGACGGCCGAGGATGCGATGACCGGCGCGCTGCTCGCCACCGATCCGGCGCTGGTCGCCGCGGCGAGCCCGGAGGAACGGGCCCGGGCGCGGGCGATCCTGTGGGACATCCTGCCGGTCAGCGACCGCGCCGCGGGCCTCCTCAACGACGCGCGCCTCGCCGGCAGCCCGGCGCCGATGCCGCTCGCCGACATCCGCGTGCCCACGCTCGCCATCTCGCTCGACGACGACCGCTTCGACACCATCGCCGCCGCCCGCCATATCGCCGCGGAGGTGCCGGGCGCGCGCCTCGTCACCTGGCCGACCGGCGGCCACATCTGGATCGGCCACGATGCCGACGTCGCGGCGGCGATCGAGGGGTTTCTCAAGGGGCTATGACGCCGCCCCCGTCCCCGCCTTGTCGAGCGCCGCCCTGAGGGCGAGGAAGTCGCGCCAGGCATAGCGCTTCTGGAGCGGCTGGCGGAGCAGATAGGCCGGATGCAGCGTCGGCAGGGCCTGGATCACCCGGCGACCTGTATCGTAGGGCCGCCAGCGCCCGCGCAGCCGGAGGATCCCCTCGCTGGTCTCGAGC
>JAEZEN010000585.1 GCA_023433185.1 Pseudomonadota bacterium
TGCTGAAGGCGTTCAACTTCCCGTTCCGGCAGTAAGGACAGGCACGATGGCCAAGACCAGTGCGATCTACCGCGACAAGAAGCGCCGCAAGTTGGTGGCCCGCTTCGCCGAGCGCCGCGCTGCGCTGAAGGAGATGGCGAACGACGAGAGCCTCTCCATGGAAGAGCGCTTCCAGGCTCAGCTCAAGCTCGCCGAGTTGCCGCGGAACTCCTCGAAGGTGCGCCTACACAACCGGTGCGAGATCACCGGCCGGCCGCGCGCCTATTATCGGAAACTCAAGGTGTCGCGCATTGCGCTGCGCGAACTCGGCTCGGCGGGTCTGATTCCCGGCCTGGTCAAGTCGAGCTGGTAGGAGCGACGAGCATGACGATGTCCGATCCGCTGGGCGACATGCTGACACGCATCCGCAACGCCCAGATGCGGAAGAAGTCGAAGGTCACGACGCCCGGCTCGCGGCTCCGCGAGCGCGTTCTCGACGTGCTGCAGGCCGAGGGCTATATCCGCGGCTATTCGCAGCTCGACCAGGAGGGCAGGGCCGAGCTCGAGATCGAGTTGAAGTACTACGACGGCGAGCCGGTGATCCGCGAGATCGAGCGCGTGTCGCGCCCCGGTCGCCGGGTCTATGCCTCGGTCAAGAACATACCGCGCGTCAGCAACGGTCTGGGCGTCTCGATCCTCTCCACGCCCAAGGGCGTGATGTCGGATACCGAGGCCCGCGACCAGAATGTCGGCGGTGAGGTGCTCTGCCGGGTGTTCTGATCCGGGCCGAGCTGAACGGGAAAGTCTGAAGTCATGTCGCGAATTGGCAAGAAGGCGGTACCGGTCCCGAGTGGGGTCACCGCGTCGATTGACGGGCAGAAGGTCGCGGTCAAGGGGCCGAAGGGCGAGCTGTCCTTCGTCGCCACCGAGAACGTCGTGATCACCATGGAGGACGGGGCGCTGTCGGTGCAGCCGCGCGACGAATCCAAGGCTGCGCGTGCTGCCTGGGGGATGTCGCGGACGATGGTCGCGAACCTCGTCGAGGGCGTGACCAAGGGGTTCGAGAAGAGGCTCGAGATCAGCGGCGTCGGCTACCGGGCCGCGGTGCAGGGTGCGAACCTCCAGCTCAATCTCGGCTACAGCCACGACGTCGCCTATCCGATTCCGGCGGGAATCACGATCACGACGCCGAAGCCGACCGAGATCCTGGTCGCCGGCACCAATCGTCAGCAGGTCGGCCAGGTCGCGGCCGAGATCCGCGATTTCCGGCGGCCGGAGCCGTACAAGGGCAAGGGGATCAAGTACTCGACCGAGACGATCCACCGCAAGGAAGGCAAGAAGAAGTAAGCGCCATGGCGAAGAACACCACCGAGCGGCGCGTCGGCAGGGTCCGGCGCCAAGTGAAGGCCGCGGCGAACGGCCGGAAGCGCCTCAGCGTCTTCCGGTCCTCGAAGCACATCTATGCCCAGGTCATCGACGACACCGAGGGCAGGACCCTCGCTGCGGCGTCCTCCCTGGAAAAGGACCTCAAGGCGAAGCTCAAGACCGGCGCCGACAAGGATGCGGCGGCCGAGGTCGGCAAGCTCGTTGCGGCGCGCGCCGCGGCGGCCGGCGTGACCGACGTGGTCTTCGACCGGGGTCCGTACCTCTATCACGGCCGCGTCAAGGCGCTGGCCGACGGGGCCCGCGAGGGCGGACTGAATTTCTGATGACCACTTGAACAGCGGTCACACGACAACGATATCGGGCAAACGGAAAGCGGAAGCATGGCAAGAGAGCGCGAACGCAGCCGGGAACGCGAGCGGGAGGACAGCGAGTTCGTTGACAAGCTCGTCCACATCAACCGCGTCGCGAAGGTGGTGAAGGGCGGCCGGCGCTTCGGCTTCGCGGCGCTCGTCGTCGTGGGCGACCAGAAGGGCCGCGTCGGCTTCGGCCATGGCAAGGCCCGCGAGGTGCCCGAGGCGATCCGCAAGGCGACCGAGGCGGCGAAGCGCGGGCTGGTCCGCGTGCCGCTGCGCGAAGGCCGGACGCTTCACCACGACGTCGCCGGCCGCCATGGTGCCGGCAAGGTGATCTGCCGCGCGGCACCGGCCGGTACCGGCATCATCGCCGGCGGCCCGATGCGCGCGGTGTTCGAGACGCTCGGCGTCCAGGACGTCGTGGCGAAGTCCTTCGGATCCTCCAACCCCTACAACATGGTGCGGGCGACGTTCGATGCGCTGAAGCGCGAGGACAGCCCGCGCGGGGTCGCCGCCCGCCGGGGGATGAAGGTGTCGACGCTGCAGTCGCGCCGCCGCGACATCGACGCCGAAGCGGCCGTCGAGGCCTGACAGAGAGGGACGGACGACAATGGCCGACAAGACCATCACCGTTGAGCAGATCGGCAGCCCGATCCGCCGCCCGGCCATCCAGCGACAGACGCTGATCGGCCTCGGGCTGAACAAGATTCGCCGCCGGCGCACGCTGCCGGACACGCCGGCCGTGCGGGGCATGATCGCCAAGGTCAGCCACCTCGTCCGCGTGGTCGAGGAAGGGAAGTAGTCCGATGAAGCTCAACGAGATCGCCGACAATCCCGGTGCGCGCAAGGCACGCATGCGCGTCGGGCGCGGCATCGGCTCCGGCAAGGGCAAGACCGCCGGCCGCGGCGTGAAGGGCCAGAAGTCCCGCACCGGCGTCGCCGTCAAGGGCTTCGAGGGCGGACAGATGCCGCTTCACCGGCGCCTGCCGAAGCGCGGCTTCACCAACATCTTCGCGCGCGAGTACAACGAGGTCGGCCTGGGCAAGATCCAGGAGGCGATCGACGCCGGGCGCCTCGACGGGTCGGTGACCGTAACGGCTGCCGTGCTCAAGGCGGCGGGCCTGATCCGGCGCGAGAAGGACGGTGTCCGCCTGCTGGCCAACGGCGAACTGAAGTCGGCGGTGAAGTTCGAGATCGCCGGCGGTTCCAAGGCGGCCATCGCCGCGGTCGAGAAGGCCGGCGGCTCGGTGGAAGTGCTCAGGTCGGCGGGAGCCGAGAAGGCCGAGTAGGCCGGAAGGAACGGTCGTATGGCATCGGCGGCTGAACAACTTGCAGCCAATCTGAATCTTGGCGCCTTTGCAAAGGCAGAGGCGCTGAAGAAGCGGATTCTGTTCACCCTCGGTGCGCTGCTGATCTACCGGGTCGGCACCTACATCCCGATGCCGGGGATCAATCCCGAAGCGCTTGCCCAGGCCTTCGACGCCCAGTCGAGCGGCCTCATCGGCATGTTCAACATGTTTGCCGGCGGCGCCGTTGGCCGCATGGCGATCTTCGCGCTCGGCATCATGCCGTACATCTCCGCGGCGATCATCATGCAGCTGATGACGTCGATCGTGCCCTCGCTCGAGGCCCTCAAGAAGGAGGGCGAGCAGGGCCGGAAGGTCATCAACCAGTACACCCGCTACGGCACGGTGATCCTCGCCGTGCTGCAGGCCTATGGCATTGCGGTCGGCCTCGAGGGCGCGACCAATGTCGTCATCGATCCGGGCATGTTCTTCCGCATCACGGCGGTCGTGACGCTGACCGGCGGCACGATGTTCCTGATGTGGCTCGGCGAGCAGATCACCAGCCGCGGCATCGGCAACGGCATCTCGCTGATCATCTTCTCCGGCATCGTCGCCAACCTGCCCTCGGCGCTGGTCGGCACGCTGGAACTCGGCCGGGAGGGTGCCCTCTCGACCGCCCTCATCCTGTTCATCGCCCTAATGGCGATCGTCGTGATCGCGGTCATCGTGTTCGTCGAGCGCGCCCAGCGCCGCCTGCTGATCCAGTATCCGAAGCGTCAGGTCGGCAACCGGATGTTCCAGGGCGAGGCGTCACACCTGCCGCTGAAGCTCAACACGGCGGGCGTCATCCCGCCGATCTTCGCGTCCTCGCTACTCCTCCTGCCCGTCACCCTCGCCAATTTCTCCGGCACGGGCGGACCGGCCTGGCTCAACACGATCACGGCGATGGTCGGTCACGGCCAGCCGCTCTACATGCTGCTCTATGCCGGGCTGATCGTGTTCTTCGCCTTCTTCTATACGGCCGTGGTCTTCAATCCGTCCGACACGGCCGACAACCTCAAGAAGCATGGCGGCTTCATCCCGGGCATTCGTCCCGGCGCCAAGACCGCGGAGTACATCGACTACGTCCTCACCCGCATCACGGTCGTCGGCGCGATCTACCTGGTGGCCGTCTGTCTCCTGCCGGAATTCCTGATCAGCTACGCCGGCGTGCCGTTCTACTTCGGCGGCACCTCGCTCCTGATCGTGGTGAGCGTGACGATGGATACCGTCTCGCAGGTGCAGGGGCATCTCCTCGCGCACCAGTATGAGGGCCTCGTCAAGAAGGCCAAGCTGAGAGGGAAGACGCGATGAGGCTGATCCTGCTCGGGCCGCCGGGGGCGGGCAAGGGAACCCAGGCGCAGCGGCTCGTCGAGAAGCACGGCATCGTCCAGCTCTCGACCGGAGACATGCTGCGGGCGGCCGTGGCCGCGGGCACGGCGGTCGGCAAGCGCGCCGGGGCGATCATGGATCGTGGAGACCTGGTGCCGGACGACGTGATGATCGAGATCATCGCCGATCGGCTCGCGGCGCCCGACGCTGCCAGGGGCTTCATCCTCGACGGGTTTCCGCGGACCGTCGAGCAGGCGGCAGCGCTCGACCGGCTGCTCGAGAAGCGGGGCATCGCCCTCGACGGCATCGTCGAGATCACTGTCGACCACGGCATCCTCCGCGACCGGATTCTCGGGCGCGCCAGGGAGACCGGCGGGGCACGGGCGGACGACACCGAGGCGACCATCAGCAAGCGCCTCGAAGTCTATCGCGCGCAGACCGCCCCGGTCGCCGACCATTATCGGCGCCGCGGGGTGCTGAAGCAGGTCGACGGCATGGGAACCGTCGAGGAAGTCGCGGCGCGGATCGACGACAGCATCCACGCCGGAACCGATGCCTGAGGGCGGCTTGGAGTTGACGGAAGGCAGGCAAATGTATATCTACCGGCACGAATTCTGCATCTTGTTGGATGCGCGGTGCCGGTGACCAGGAATGGAGAGCCGGGGCCGCCGTCTGCGTTGCCCTGAAATCTCTACCGGATAAGAACGTTACGGCCGTGGCAACGGCCGGCAGAAGGAGAAGCGGCCTTGGCCCGTATCGCAGGCGTCAATATTCCGACCAACAAGCGCGTCGTCATCGCGCTGCAGTACATCCATGGAATTGGCCAGGCCAAGGCCAAGGAGATCATGGCCAAGGTGAGCATCCCCGACGAACGCCGGGTGAATGAGCTCTCGGACGCCGAGGTCCTGCAGATTCGCGAAGCGATCGACCGGGACTATCTCGTGGAAGGCGATCTGCGCCGCGAAGTGGCGATGAACATCAAGCGTCTGATGGATCTCGGCTGCTACCGCGGTCTGCGTCACCGGCGCGGCCTGCCGGTCCGCGGCCAGCGCACGCACACCAATGCGCGCACCCGCAAGGGTCCGGCCAAGCCGATCGCCGGCAAGAAGAAGTAAGTCAAGCGAACCGCCAACAGCGAACAGCGCATAGAGGAAAAGCGGAGCGGAAAGCGTCGCGGAGGAGCCTGTCTCATTCGTCACGCGCTATTCGCTGACCGCCCAGAAGGACGACAGATGGCCAAGGAAGCAACCCGCGTGCGCCGCCGTGAGCGCAAGAACATCACCAACGGCGTCGCGCATGTGAACTCGAGCTTCAACAACACGATGATCACCATCACCGACGCGCAGGGGAACGCGATCTCGTGGTCCTCCGCCGGGCTGATGGGCTTCAAGGGCTCGCGGAAGTCGACGCCCTACGCCGCTCAGATGGCCGCCGAGGATGCCGGCAAGAAGGCCGCCGAGCATGGCGTCCGCACGCTCGAGGTCGAGGTGTCGGGTCCCGGTTCGGGCCGTGAGTCCGCCTTGCGCGCCCTCCAGTCGGGCGGCTTCACGATCACCTCGATCCGCGACGTGACGCCGATCGCGCATAACGGCTGCCGTCCGCGGAAGCGCCGCCGCGTCTGACGCTGCCGGTCATGCGCCTGCGCCTGCATGGCGCGGGCGGCATGACGTGTTCTGCCATTTCGCGGCCTCCGGAGGCTGCCTCGCGCCGCCCTTGCCTCGGGGCGGCAAACGACTGAAAGGATGAAGCTCATGATCCAAAAGAACTGGCAAGAGCTGATCAAACCGAACAAGCTCGAGATCTCTACCGGCTCCGGTCAGGCCTCGAAGCGCTTCGCCACCATCGTCGCGGAGCCGCTCGAGCGCGGATTCGGCCTGACGCTGGGCAACGCGCTGCGCCGCGTGCTTCTCTCCTCGCTCCAGGGCGCCGCCGTCAAGGCCGTCCAGATCGACGGCGTGCTGCACGAGTTCTCGTCGATCAGCGGCGTCCGCGAGGACGTCACCGACATGATTCTCAACATCAAGGAAATCGCCATCAAGATGCAGGGCGACGGGCCGAAGCGCATGGTCGTGCGCAAGCAGGGCCCGGGCGTCGTGACCGCCGGCGACATCCAGACCATCTCCGACATCGAGATCCTCAACCCCGACCACGTGATCTGCACGCTGGACGAGGGCACCGAGATTCGTATGGAGTTCACGGTCGATACCGGCAAGGGCTACGTCCCGGCCGATCGCAACCGCCCGGAGGATGCCCCGATCGGCCTGATTCCGGTCGACAGTCTCTACTCGCCGGTCAAGAAGGTGTCGTACCGCGTCGAGAACACCCGCGAGGGCCAGGTCCTCGACTACGACAAGCTCACGCTGACGATCGAGACCGACGGGTCGCTGCGCGCCGACGACGCCGTCGCCTATGCCGCCCGCATCCTTCAGGACCAGCTCTCGATCTTCGTCAATTTCGAGGAGCCGCAGAAGGAGACCTCGGAGGTTTCGATCCCCGAGCTCGCCTTCAATCCGGCGCTGCTCAAGAAGGTCGACGAGCTCGAGCTGTCCGTGCGCTCGGCCAACTGCCTGAAGAACGACAACATCGTCTATATCGGCGATCTCATCCAGAAGACCGAGGCGGAGATGCTCCGCACGCCGAATTTCGGCCGGAAGTCGCTCAACGAGATCAAGGAGGTCCTCGCGCAGATGGGCCTGCATCTCGGGATGGAGGTCACGAACTGGCCGCCGGAGAACATCGACGAACTGGCCAAGCGCTACGAAGACCACTATTGACCATTGGGAAATGACGCGGGCCTCGTGCCCCGCGTGAGTATTGGAGAGGGCCATGCGCCACCGTAATTCCGGCCGGAAGCTGAACCGGGACTCGAGTCACCGCAAGGCGATGTTCGCCAACCTGGCGGGCTCGCTCATCGTGCACGAGCAGGTGGTGACCACCCTGCCCAAGGCGAAGGACCTGCGTCCGATCGTCGAGAAGCTGGTCACCCTCGCCAAGCGCGGCGACCTTCATGCCCGCCGCCAGGCGATCTCCCAGCTGCGCTCGATCCCGGTGGTCAAGAAGCTCTTCGAGACCATCGGCCCGCGCTACAAGGATCGCCAGGGCGGCTATACCCGCGTCCTCAAGGCCGGCTTCCGCTATGGCGACAGCGCGCCGGTCGCGGTGATCGAGTTCGTGGACCGCGATGTCGAGGCGAAGGGCGCTCCGGACCGGGAGCGGACCGCCGCGGCGGAAGCCGCCGCGGCCTGAGTCTCGCGCGCGCGTCGCGCCACGTCCTCATGCAGGAAAGGCGGCCGCGGGCCGCCTTTTTCGTCGTATGTCCTGCGCCGCCGGGGACCGGTCACGCCATGTGCACCCGGTTGCGGCCGAGTCGCTTCGCCTCGTAGACCGCTTGGTCGGCGCGTTTGATGACGCTCTCCACCGCTTCGTCTTCGGGGGACGCGACGGCGACGCCAATGCTGACCGTGACGTGCGGCCCGCCCTCGCGCGCGGATTCTTCGATCTTCTTCCTGATGCGCTCCGCGATGTCGGTGGCGTCCACCGGCGATGCCTCGGGAAGGAAGATGCAGAACTCTTCGCCGCCCAGCCTCCCGATATAGTCGCAGTTCCGGATGACCGAGCTGCTGTCAGAAACGAGGCGCCGCAGCACGTCGTCGCCTGTGGCATGACCGAATGTGTCGTTGATCGCCTTGAAGTGGTCGGCGTCCAGGAAGAGGCAGACGAATGAGGCACCGCGGCGTCTGGCCCGCGCCAGATCGCGCTCCCCGGCCGCGACGAAGGCGCGGCGCTGCATCGCCCCGGTGAGGTTGTCGGTGTTGGCGGCGAGTTTCAGTTCGATCTGTTCCACCACGAGATCGGCGAGGCCGCTCAGGACCGAGAGCTCCCGTTCGCTCGGCTCCCGCGGCACCCGGTCCACCGCGCAAAGGGTTCCGAGAGCGTGGCCTCCCGCGGTTCGGAGCGGAACGCCCGCATAGAAGCGGATGTGCGGGTCGGCGGTGACCGAAGGGTTGTTCGCGAAGCGGGAATCAAGGGTCGCATCGGGAACGACGAGCACCTCTCCAATCGCCACCGCATGGGAGCAGAATGATTGCCAGCGAGGGCTTTCCGAGCCTGAGAGGCCGACCGATGCCTTGAGCCAGGCCCGCTCCCGGTCGACGAGCGTCACCGCCGCCATGGGAACATGCAGGGCATTGGTCACTAGGCGGACGATGCTGTCAAACTCCGGCTCCCGCGGGGTGTCCAGCAGTCCGGTCTTGTTGAGTTCGACGAGACGAGCTTCTTCCTGCGGCGACATCGCCAGATGATCGTAGGCGGGTATGGACGGCTCGGCCGGTCTCATCGATCTCCACATCATTTGTCACTGTCATTATCACATACTTCCGGCCGCCGGCGTAGCCGCATTCGCAGGTCCGCACGGCGACATGACGGAATCCCGGCACGGCCTTCCCGGGTTCTGTCCCCAGTCGGCCGATCAACTGGTTCCGGCGCCGGAGGCCCGTCCGAAGGCCGCCGGCGCAAGCGCCGGATCGACAGGCCGTCGGCAACCAGACCGTGTGGGAGGAGCGCTTGCGCTCGCGCGGGGGGCAGGTCGCCAGTCGCGCCCTTAGCGCAGTTCGACCGAATAGTCCTCGATGACGAGGTTGGCGAGCAGCGTCTCGCACATGCGGTCAAGCGCCGCCTTCGCCGCCACCGGATCGGTCGCGGCCAGCTCGATGTCGAAGATCTTGCCCTGCCGGACGCCGGCGACGCCGTCGAAGCCGAGCGTCGCCAGTGCGCCTTCGATCGCCTTGCCCTGCGGGTCGAGGATGCCGTCCCGCAGGGTCACCGTGACGCGTGCCTTCACGAGCCCGACCCGCGCCTACTGCACCAGCACCGGGCCGTTGCCCTTCGGCCGCTCGCTCTCGACGAGGATGCCGAGCCGGCGTGCGACCTCCTGGTAGGCCTCGAGGAGGCCGCCCAGGTCGCGGCGGAAGCGATCCTTGTCGAGCTTGTCCTTGGTCTGGACATCCCACAGCCGGCAGCTGTCCGGCGAGATCTCGTCGGCGACCACCACCCGCATCATGTCGTTCTCCCACAGCCGCCCGCACTCGATCTTGAAGTCGACGAGCTGGATGCCGGCGCCAAGGAAGAGGCCGGCGAGGAAGTCGTTGACCCGGATGGCCAGGGCCATGATGTCGTCGATCTCCTGGGGCGTCGCCCAGCCGAAGGCGGTGATGTGTTCCTCGCTGACCATCGGGTCGCCGAGTTCGTCGTTCTTGTAGTAGAACTCGATGATCGACCGGGGGAGGACGGTACCCTCCTCGATGCCGAGGCGCTCCGACAGGGAGCCCGCGGCGACGTTGCGGACCACCACCTCCAGCGGGATGATCTCCACCTCGCGGATGAGCTGCTCCCGCATGTTGAGGCGCCGGATGAAATGGGTCGGGATGCCCATCCGGTTCAGGTGGTTGAAGATGTGCTCGGAGATCCGGTTGTTCAGGACCCCCTTGCCGTCGACGACGTCCATCTTCTTCTTGTTGAACGCAGTGGCGTCGTCCTTGAAGAACTGGACGAGGGTGCCGGGCTCCGGCCCCTCGAACAGGATCTTGGCCTTGCCTTCATAAATGCGCCGCCGACGATTCATGGGCACATACCGTGGTTTGAGGATGTCCATATCAGATTGGGGTCCGGGAATACCTTGCCGTATCAGGGGCCTACGGCCGACTCGGGTTTGCGGGACCGCCGTTCGCGGAGACCATATTCCATTGGTCCCCGATAAACAATCGTGGTCCCCGGAGGCCGGCCTTGGCGGCGGGGGAGGTCGCTGGCCTCGGCGTTGATTTAGTCATGTCGTGGCTATATGCAAGGGCCGCGCAGATCGTGTGACAGCCGCGACGAGGAGTTCTTCCGTGACCACTTTCGACAAGCGCCAGGATGCGTTCGAGGCGAAGTTCGCGCGGGACGCGGAGCTTCGCTTCAAGGCCCAGGCCCGCCGCAACCGTCTGCTCGGCATGTGGGCGGCGGAGAAGCTCGGCAAGACCGGCGACGCGGCGGTCGAATACGCCAAGTCTGTGGTCGCGGCCGATTTCGAGGAGGCCGGCGAGGAGGATGTGTTCCGCAAGGTCCGCGCCGATTTCGACGCCGCCGGCGTTTACCAGTCCGATCACCAGATCCGCCGCACCATGGCGGAACTGATGCAGACGGCGATCGACCAGATCGAGGCGGGCACCTAGCGGCTTCCGGCCGCGCAAGGGGGGCGTCATGGCGGGACTGGCCGAGCGCCTGCGGGCGGGCGAGACGCTGATCTCCGGCTGGACGCAGCTTCCGGAGCCGCTGGTCTCCGAGCTCGTCGCCCGGCAGGGTTTCGATGCGGTGACCATGGACATGCAGCATGGTCTCCATGACACCCAGTCCGTCATGCGTGCCATCGGCGGCGTCGCCTATGCCGGCAGGCCCGCCGTCGTCCGCATTGCCGTCGGCGACAACGCCATGGCGAGCCGCGCCCTCGATTTCGGCGCCGAGGCGGTGATCGCGCCGATGATCAACAGCGCCGACGACGCGCGGGCGCTGGTCTCCGCCACCAAGTATCCGCCGGTCGGCGATCGCAGCTGGGGGCCAATCCGGGCGATGACGGTGCTCGCCGTGCCCGACCTCGCGACCCAGCTTCGCACCGCCAACGACACCACCATGGTCTTCGCCATGGTCGAGACCGCGCGGGCCCTCGCGGTGGTCGACGAGATCCTCGCCGTCGAGGGCCTCGACGGCGTGTTCATTGGCCCCTCCGATCTCTCCGTCACCCTCTCCGGAGGCAAGGAGATCGCCGCGACCGCCGACTGGCTCGACGCGCCGATCCGGACGCTCGCCGCGCGCGCCGCCGCGGCCGGCAAGGTCTCCGGCGCCTTCGCGGTGAATGCCGCCCGCGGCCGCTTCTTCATCGATTGCGGCTACCGCTTCGTCTGCCTCGGCGCCGACCAGACCTATCTGGCGGAGGGCGCCAGGGCGATGCTCGCCGCCGCACGGGGGGCCTGATCCTGTCATCCGCGGGCAACGGCGTTGCGCAAGCGCAACACGCTCCGGCAAAAGGTGGAATCGCATTCGATTTGACTTGTACGGACCGGCTTGAACCGGGCCTAATGGCGTCGGGGATAAGGCCGTGACTTCGGGGGAATGGGGCGGCGAACGCACCATGATGCGAACGCCGAACAGCGCAGTGAAGGGTTTCATCGCCCTTTCTGCGCTGTTGTCTTTTGTGGGCTCCGCTGCGGCCGGCGGCCTGGGCGATGACTTCGACATCGCCTTCGGCGCCGCGGTCACCAGCGACTACATCTACAACGGCATCAGCCAGAGCGACGGCAAGCCCGCGCTCCAGGGCTATGTCGAGGCCAATTACGGAATCTTCTACGCCGGGGCGTGGGCGTCGAACGTCGATTTCGGCGATCCCGACGTCGAGATCGACCTCTATGCCGGCATCCGGCCCGAGACCGACAGCGCGGCCTTCGACCTCGGCTATGTCCGCTACGTCTATGCCGACGGCACGTCGCCGGACTATGGCGCCCTCGTCGCCAGTGCCGAGTACTACGCCACGGAGGCCCTGACGGTCGGCGGCAACGTCAACTTCTCCCCCGACTATTCGCAGATGGACGGCTATGCGCTGTGGCTCGAGGGCACGGCGGATTATGCGCTGCCCGCCGATTTCGGCGTCTCTGCGGGCCTGGGCTACCAGTATTTCGAGGACTCCCTCGCGCTTCCCGACTACTGGACCTGGAACGCCGGCGTCTACTGGACGTGGCGGGAGTCGCTGACGATCGATCTTCGCTACGTCGGCAGCGGCCTGTCGCGCGGCGAGTGCGCGGCCCTCATGTCGCGGAGCGCCTGCGGGCACCGCCTCCTCGCGACCCTTTCGGTGGATACCGCGCTCTCCGCGCTCGTGGCCAAGTAGGCAGGCGAGGACAGTCGCCTTTCACTACTCGGCGGTGCATTCCTGTGTGATGCTCGCCGTGATCTGCTGCTTCAGCGTCGCGATGCGCTGGTTGTAGGCGCTCGTCAGACAGGCGACATTGGTGCCGCAGGCGGCGCGCGTCTCGAGGAAGGCGTGCGCCTCGTCCTGGCGGTTGCCGCTCATCCCCATCAGGAACGGGATCTGGCTGTAGGCGAACCACAGCCCGCCCATCTCCGAATCGAGCGCCGACACGGCGGGGTTGGCGCAGATCGCGATCTCGTCGGGCGCCGCCGCCTTGCTGCAGTCGAAGCTTGCCGCGGAGGCGGGGAGGGCGAGGGCGGCGAGGAGTGCGGTGGCGGCGGTCAGGGTCGCTAGGCTGCGCATGGCGTCTCTCCTTGCGGGCGGGTTCAGCGGGGCTTCGAAATCTCCGCCTCGATCGCCGCGACCAGCGTCGGATCCTCCGGCTCGGTCTTCGGCGCAAAGCGGGCGACGACCGTGCCGTCGCGGCCGACGAGGAACTTCTCGAAGTTCCAGCGGATGTCGCCGTCGGCCGGCTGGGCATCGATCAGTGCCGCGTAGAGCGGGTGCCGGCCGGGCCCGTTGACGTCGATCTTGGCGAACAGCGGGAACTGGACGCCATAGGTCAGGCGGCAGAACTCGGCGATCTCGGCCTCGCTGCCCGGCTCCTGGCCCATGAACTGGTTGCACGGGAAGCCAAGCACCTCGAAGCCCTCCGCCTTGTGCGCCGCGTGGAGTTTCTCGAGGCCGTCATATTGCGGCGTCAGCCCGCATTTCGAGGCGCCGTTGACGATCAGCAGGACATCGCCGCGGTACTCCGCGAGGGTCGCCGGCGTGCTGTCGATGCGCTTGAGGGGGATGTCGTAGAGCGACGCGGTCACTGCTGGTTCTCCTTAGCCGTCGACGCCGAAGACGCGGTGGAAGATCTCGTCGACATGGGCGATATGGGGCGCCACGTCGAAGAGGGCCACCAGCTCCGCCTCGGGAATTCGCGCGGACACTTCCGGGTCGGCCTTGAGGAGGTCGAGGAAGCTGCCCTTGCCCTCCCACACCGGCATGGCGTTCCGCTGGACCGCGGCATAGGCCGCCTCGCGGCTCATGCCGGACTTGGTCAGGGCGAGGAGGATGCCCTGCGAGTGGACGAGGCCGCCGAGCTGGTCGAGGTTCTTCTGCATCGCGTCGGGATAGACGAGGAGGTTCTCGATCAGGCCGGCGAGGCGGGAGAGCGCGAAGTCGAGCGCGATCGTCGCATCGGGGCCGATCACCCGCGCGACCGAGGAGTGCGAGATGTCCCGCTCGTGCCACAGCGCGACGTTCTCCATCGCCGGCAGCGCCATCGAGCGGACGAGCCGGGCGAGGCCGGTGAGGTTCTCCGACAGCACCGGGTTGCGCTTGTGCGGCATCGCCGACGAGCCCTTCTGGCCGGGCGAGAAGTACTCCTCGACCTCGCGCACCTCGGTGCGCTGGAGGTGGCGGATCTCGGTGGCGAGACGCTCGACCGAGGAAGCGACGACGCCGAGGGTGGCGAAGTACATGGCGTGCCGGTCGCGCGGGATGACCTGCGTCGAGATCGCCTCGGGGCGGAGCCCGAGGGCGCGGGCGACGTGGAGCTCGACCCGCGGGTCGATATTGGCGAAGGTGCCGACCGCGCCCGAGATGGCGGCCACCGCCACCTCCTCGCGGGCCGCATGCAGCCGGCGGCGGCTCCGTGCGAACTCGGCATAGGCGAAGGCCAGCTTGAGGCCGAAGGTCACCGGCTCGGCATGGATGCCGTGGCTCCGCCCAATGGTCGCGGTGAACTTGTGCTCGTGGGCGCGCGTCTTCAGCGCGGCAAGCAGCCGGTCGACGTCGGCCATCAGCAGGTCGGCGGCGCGTACCAGCTGCACCGCGAAGCATGTGTCCAGCACGTCCGAGGAGGTCATGCCCTGGTGGACGTAGCGCGCCTCGGGGCCGATCAGCTCGGCGAGATGGGTGAGGAAGGCGATGACGTCGTGCTTGGTCTCGCGCTCGATCTCGTCGATGCGGGCGACATCGAACACCGCCTTGTCACCGCGCTCGCGCACGATCCGCGCGGCCTCCGCCGGCACCGCGCCGATCTCGGCCATGCCTTCGAGGGCCGCCGCCTCGATCTCGAACCAGATGCGGAAGCGGGTCTCGGGCGACCAGATGGCCGCCATCTCGGGTCGGGAATAGCGCGGGATCATGGGCGGGTACCGTCTTGGTCTAGAGGCCGGGCAGGCGGGTGGCCACCGCGAGGTAGCGGCGATCGGGTCCCTCGAAGCCCTGGCGGATCAGGTTGAGGAGGACGACGAGAACCGGCGGCCCCCGGCCGTCGGGTCGGGAGACGATCACGTCGGTTATCGCGTAGCCGGTGGGGCAGGCGCGCGAGGCGGGCAGGCTTCGGTCCTCGTGAAGAACGTGGCGGCTGCCGTCCGGGCCGACGAGGTCGAGGCGGAAGCCGGCCACGGGTCCGAAATGTGCGCAGGCCTCGCCGTCGGGCATCGGCAGCGGCGTCAGCCTCAGGTCCCAGGCGGCGTCGGGGAGGTTGGCGTAGAGGTCGGGGAGGAAGCTGACGGCAAGGGGGTCGGCCGAAAGCTCGGTCGGCGGGTTGCTGGCGACGATCCGGTAGCGGCCGTCGAGGCCGCCGCGCGCGGCGATCACCGGCTCGGCATCCTCAAGCGCCTTCGCCCGCACCTCGTCGAGGTTCACGGTCTCGTCCTCGACCCGCACCCGGACCGGCGTGCCACGCACCCAGCTGTCGGTCGCGGTGTCGATGACGTAGATGTTGGCATAGGGGAAGCCGGAGCCGTCCTGCACGCCGAACTCCTCGAAGGCGAAGGTCGCGCCGTCAGCCGAGAAGCCGAGGATGGTGCGTTCGGCCCAGTCGCCGGCGAGCGCCGGGCCGCCTGCAGCGGTGAGCCACGCCACCGCGACCAGCGTGGCGGCGAGGCTAGGCGCGCGCATCGGCGGGCGCGCCGTCGGCGGCCTCTCGGAGCGCGGTGATCGCCGCCGCGTAGTCGCCCCCCCTGAACACGGAGGAGCCGGCGACGAGCACGTCGGCGCCGGCCGCGGTCAGCGCCCCGGCATTGTCGGGGGCGACCCCGCCGTCGACCTCGACGAGGATGTCGCGGCCGGCGGCCAGACCGCGTACCGCCCGGATCTTGGCGAGGGCTTCCGGGATGAAGGCCTGGCCGCCGAAGCCCGGGTTGACGCTCATCACCAGCACCAGGTCGAGAAGGTCGAGGACATGGGCGATGGCGCCCACGGGCGTCGCCGGGTTGAGCGCGACGCCTGCCTTGCAGCCCAGCCCGCGGATCGTCTGGAGGGTCCGGTGGAGGTGCGGCCCCGCCTCGGGATGGACGGTGATCGTGTCGGCGCCGGCCTTTGCGAACTCGGCCAGGTAGGGGTCGGCCGGCGCGATCATCAGGTGGCAGTCGAAGGGCTTGCTGG
>JAEZEN010000588.1 GCA_023433185.1 Pseudomonadota bacterium
GGACCTGGCGGACGAGCCGCCGCCGGCCGCGGCTTCCGAGCCCCAGGCCCGGCAACGGCAGAGGGCGAATGACTGTCCGCAAGGCGAGCGCCTCAACCGCCAGGGCGAGTGCGTACCCCGCCGGAACTAGCCGGTCCCGCGACCACCGGGAGGGCGTTGCCCGCCGCCCTCCCGTCCTGTATGCCGGAGCCCACATTTCTTGCGGGGTTTCCGGCATGACTGACGTGAAGAAGGTGGTGCTTGCCTATTCCGGCGGGCTCGACACCTCCGTGATTCTCAAGTGGCTCCAGACCAACTACGACGCGGAGGTGGTGACCTTCACCGCCGACCTCGGTCAGGGGGAGGAACTCGAGCCGGCCCGCAAGAAGGCCGAGCTCCTCGGCATCCGCGATATCCGCATCGAGGACCTCCGCGAGGAGTTCGTCCGCGACTTCGTCTTCCCGATGATGCGCATGAATGCGCTCTACGAAGGCGTCTACCTGCTCGGCACGTCGATCGCCCGCCCCCTGATCGCCAAGCGGCTGGTCGAGATCGCGGAGGAAACCGGGGCCGACGCCATCGCTCATGGCGCGACGGGCAAGGGCAACGATCAGGTCCGCTTCGAGCTGACGGCCAGCGCGCTCAATCCGAACATCAGGGTCATCGCCCCGTGGCGCGAGTGGGATTTCAAGTCGCGGACCGATCTCATCGATTTCGCCGAGAAGCACCAGATCCCGGTGCCGAAGGACAAACGTGGCGAGGCGCCGTTCTCGGTCGACGCGAACCTTCTCCATTCGTCGTCCGAGGGCAAGGTGCTCGAGGACCCGTGGGAGGAGCCGCCGCCCGACGTCTACCAGCGCACCGTCGCGCCGGAGGACGCGCCCGACAAGGCGACCTATGTCGAGATCGCGTTCAAGAGGGGCGACCCGGTCGCCATCGACGGCAAGGAGATGAGCCCGGCGGCGCTCCTCACCCATCTCAATGCCCTCGGCCGCGACAACGGCATCGGCCGGATCGACCTCGTCGAGAACCGCTTCGTCGGCATGAAGTCCCGGGGCGTCTACGAAACGCCCGGCGGCACGATCCTCCATGTCGCGCACCGGGCGATGGAATCGCTGACGCTCGACCGCGAGGCCGCGCATCTCAAGGAATCGCTCATGCCGCGCTATGCGGAACTCGTCTATTACGGGTTCTGGTTCGCGCCCGAGCGGCACATGCTTCAGGCGCTGTGCGACGTCAGCCAGGAGCACGTCGAGGGCACGGTGCGACTGAAGCTCTACAAGGGCAACGTCATCGTCACGGGCCGGAAGAGCCCGAAGTCGCTGTACTCCGATGCGCTCGTCACGTTCGAGGATGATCGCGGCACCTACGACCAGAAGGACGCGGCCGGATTCATCCGCCTCAACGCGCTCCGGTTGCGAACACTCGCGGCGCGGGATAAGAGCGAGTAGGGCAGTTCCTCGGGCCGCGCGCGCAAGGGTGTTCGCGGGCCGTGGCGCGGCATCAGTCTTGCGTTAAGGTTAGCGGTGGCAAAGTCCCCGGGGAAAGGGGAACAGGGATGGGCAGCATCGATCCGGGACCGGACGGCGCCGATGGCGCGATCGACCCCATCGCCATGCTCATCGAGGCGATGACCCGGATGCCATACGGCGTGTCCGTGTGGAGCCGCGACTATCGCCTTCTCTTCTGGAACAGCGCCTATCTCCGCCTCTACGGAACGCCCTCGGAACTGGTGTTCCGGGGAATGACCCTCGCCGAGATGCTGGCGCTGTCCTTCCGCGACCGCGAGGTTACCCCGGAAAGGTTTCGCCTGGTCGTCGAACGGCACCGGACCCGGCTCGCGAAAACCACCGATCCGAACGTTCCGTCGGTCCACGTCGACCGGGTGGGCGACCTCGTCGTCGAGCGCACCTACCTGCCGATCCCCGGGGTCGGCTGGGTCGTGATCCACGAGGACGAGACCGCACAACTCAGGCGCGAGTCCGAGCTTCGCGCCCATCACAGCCGTATCGACCTCGCGCTCGACAGCATGGAATACGGCTTCTGCCTCTTCGACGGCGATTTCAGCCTGATGCTCTGGAATGAGCGCTTCATCGATCTCTACGGCCTTCCCGGCCGAGAGATCGTCACGGGGATGTCGCTCGAGGAAGTGCTGCTCGTCTCCCTCCAGGCCGGCAACCAGCTCGGCCATACGGCGGCCGAGATGGCCGAGCGCGAGCGGTTGCGGCTCGCTGCGCTGGCGGTCGGCGAGTCCCTCCAGTCCGAGGCCGTGCTCGGCAGCGGGCGCATCGTCCGCGTCCGCTGGAAGCGCACGGCGGGAGGCTGGTGGGTCGTCACCCACGAGGACGTCACCGTGGAGCGCGACCATCTGCAGTCGCTCGAGCGGCGCGAGATCGAGCTCGCGCGCCAGAACGCGCGCTTCATCGCCGCCGTCGACCACATGACGCAGGGCCTCTGCATGTTCGACGAGCGGCAGGAGCTGATCATCTGCAATCAGCGCTATGCCCGCATCTACAACCTGCCGCCGGAACTCTGCCGGCCGGGAGCGCGCCTCGTCGACATCTGGAAGCATCTCGGGTTCAACCCGGAAGGCGGGACGGACGCCTATCTTCGCGAGCGCCTCCAGTCCCTGGCCCACGGCGAAGTGCCGGAGACGGTCGCTCTTCCCGACGGCCGGCTGATCGCCGTCATCCATCGCCCGCTCAGCGATGGCGGGTGGGTCGCCACCCACGAGGACGTGACCGAGCAGCGGCGGAGCGAGGCC
Source organism: Pseudomonadota bacterium (assembly GCA_023433185.1). Next base: position 2,744 of record JAEZEN010000588.1, read on the forward strand.
CGGACGAGCCATCTCGCGCGCCACGACGAACTCACCGATCTGCCCAACCGCCTGCTCTTCGGCGAACGGATGCGAGAGGCGGAGGAGCATGTGGCGCACGGCGAACTCGTCGCGGTCATCTACATCGATCTCGACCACTTCAAGGCGATCAACGACCTGTTCGGCCACGTCATCGGCGACGCCGCGCTCCAGCAGGTGGCGCAGCGGCTTCTTGCCTGCTGCCGCGACACCGACGTGGTGTCCCGCCTCGGCGGCGACGAATTTGCCATCCTCCAGTTCGCCCTGGCCACGCCGCAGGATGCCGCTGGCCTGGCCGAACGGATCGTCCGGGCGGTCGCGGCGCCGCTCCGGATCCACGGTCACGAGATCGCTCTCGGGGCGAGCCTCGGTATCGCCGTGGCTCCCCAGGACGGGAGCGATGCCGAGACGCTGCTCCGCAATGCCGACCTCGCCGCCTATCGCGCCAAGGAAGACGGGCGCGGTGCCTACCATTTCTTCGAGCCGGGCATGGATGCCGCCCTGCAGGAGCGGCTGTCCTTCGAGATGGAGCTGCGGGGCGCCCTGGCGCGCAACGAGTTCGCGCTCGCCTTCCAGCCGCTGGTCAGCCTCAGCGACAACCGCATCGCGAGCGTCGAGGCGCTGCTCCGGTGGAATCATCCCCACCGCGGCCAGGTGGCACCGGATCGCGTGATCCCGGCGGCCGAACGCTCGGGCGCCATCGGTCCGATCGGCGAATGGGTGCTTCGCGAAGCGTGCATGACGGCCGCCACCTGGCCCAAGGACGTGTCCGTCGCGGTCAACGTCTCGCCGCTCCAGTTCTCGCGGCGGGGCCTCATCCGCCACATCGAGGACGCGCTGGCCGTCTCGGGGCTCGAGCCTGGACGCCTCGACATCGAACTCACCGAGTCGGCGCTCCTCGCCAACAACGAGATGACGCAGACCCTCCTCAAAGAACTGCGGCGGATCGGCGTCCGCATCTCCCTCGACGACTTCGGCACCGGCTATTCGAGCCTCGGCTATCTCCGTGCCTTCGCCTTCGACAAGATCAAGATCGACCGCTCCTTCCTCCACGATCTGCCCGAACCCGGTCACAACTCGGAGATCATGAAGGCGGTCATCGGCCTCGGCCGCAGCCTCGGGATCAGCACGACGGCGGAGGGCGTCGAGACCGAGGCACAGTTCGAGTTCGTGCGCGACGAAGGCTGCAGCGAGGTCCAGGGCTACATCTTCTCGCGGCCGCTGCCGCCGAGCGCGATCGCGGAGAAGCTTGCCGAGCAGGCCGCGGCCGGCGGCCCCGGCCGGATGCTGGCGTGCTGAACGCGGATCAGTCGGGCAGCCCGGCCGCGCTCAGGCCGTCGAGGTAGCGCTCGAGGGTCTTCGCCTCGATGAACCGGAGGGCATCGCGCAGCTTCTCGCGGGTGACGTCCGGCCGCACCGAGACGAACTTCGCCAGGGCATCGCGGGCGGCGGGAATGTTGCCGGCCCCGCCCTGGAAGGCGGCGAGGTCGCGATAGGCCCAGGTCATGCCGACCTTCTCCCGGATCGCCCGCTCCGCCCACTGCACGGCCTCCTCGGGATAGCCGGCGGCGAACTTCGCAAAGCCCATGCCGATGAAGCCGTTGAAACTGAAGGGGTCGAGCGGGCTCAGCGTCAGCGCCTTCTCGAAGCTCCTCAGCGCCTCCTCGGGATCGCCGCGATAGGCGAGGAGGAAACCGTGCCGGGTCCAGGCCCAGGCGTTGTTTGGGTCGAGCGCCAGCGCCCTGTCGACGTAGTGACGGGCACGGTCGAGATCGCCGAAGAGCAGCATCGTCGCGGTGGAGAGCGCACAGAGCGCCGTCGGGTCGTCACCGACGGCCGGGGCCGCGAGGGTGATCAGCCGGTCGCCCTCAGCCCGCACCGCCGCGATGTCCTCGGTCCAGTTGTAGACGACGTGCTGCGCCCGCGCCCAGGCCGCGATCGCCGCCGCCCGGGCATAGGTCGGGTCGCGGGCCATCGCCTCGTCGAGCAGGCGGATCGCCTCGGCATTGTCCTCGCGGCGGTGGGCCCAGAGGTGGGGCAGCGCGCGGAGCACGAGGTCGTAGGCCGCCAGGTTCTCGGGTCGCTTCCGGCGCGCCCGCGCGATTTCGGCGTCCCAGATCGAGGGGCGGAGGGCGCCGGTGACCCGCGAGGCGATCTCGTCCTCGAAGTCGAACAGGTTCTCGATGACGCCGTCATAGCGGTCGGCCCAGAGATGGGTGCCGGAATCGGCGTCGATCAGCTGCGCCGTGACCCGGACGCGGTCGCCGACCTTGCGCAGGCTGCCCTCGATCACGTAGCGGACCCCGAGGTCGCGGGCGATCTCGCGGACATCGACGGCGCGGCCCTTGTAGGCATAGGCCGAATTGCGGGCGATGACTGTGAAGTCCCGCACCCGGGAGAGGGTCGCAGTGATCTCCTCGACGACGCCGTCGGCGATCGACGTCGCTGCCGGGTCTCCGGACATGTTGTCGAAGGGCAGGACGGCGATCGACGCCTGCTCACCGAGGCGGGGCGACGGCTCGCGCACCGGCACCGGCACCGGCACATCACCGCGCCTGCGGTAGCCGACGCCTGCCTTGAGCGGCGCATCGGCATCGGCCTCGTCGCCGGTCCAGACCCAGACCTCGAACTGCTCGTCCTCCTTGCCCTTCATCTCGATCCACTGCGTCTCGCCGAAGCGGCTGGCGAGCGGCTTGGTGAGCTGCCAGCGGACGGAGTGGGTGATCGCGATGCCGCCCGGTGGCGCGGCTTCCTGGAGGCGCACCACGAAGCCGACCGCCGCCCCGAAGCGGTCGTCGCCACGCACGAAGATGTCGGCGAGACCGATCCCGACCCGCACCAGGATGGGATCGCTGCCGCGTCGGGTGTTGAACTCCGCCATCTGCATCTGGAACGCGAGAGCCCACTCGACCCCGTCCTCGACGCTCTGGAACTCGATCAGGGCACCGTCGCCCATCGTCTTGAAGAGGTTGCCGGAATGCCGGTGGACCGAGGGTCGCAGCACGTTGCGGCGCAGGCGCGCGAGAGCCAGCAGCGTCTCGCGCTCGTCGCGCTCGACCAGACGCGTGTACCCCGCGACATCCAGCGAGGCGAGCACGGTGAGTTTGCGCGGGGCGCGCTGCATGCGTCCGGTTTCCTGGCGGGCGGCCCCCGCAGTCATAGACGATGAGGCGCCGCTCGCAAGCAAAGTCTGACGTTTCCGAGGCTTCCAGCGACGGAACGGCAGAGCAGTATGACAGCGGGTGCCGCATATTGCACCGCAATATCTTCCCTTTTCGCACCGGATCGCCTATATCCAGCCCGGCCCGAAGCGACCGCTCTCCCAAGGATTCCATGTCCCTGCGCAACATCGCCATCATCGCCCATGTCGACCATGGCAAGACCACCCTGATCGACGTGCTGCTCCGGCAGTCCGGCTCTTTCCGCGACAACCAGAAGGTCGCGGAGCGCGCCATGGATTCCAACGACCTCGAGCGCGAGCGCGGGATAACCATCCTCGCCAAGGTGACGTCGCTCGCCTGGAAGGATACCCGGATCAACATCGTCGACACGCCCGGCCATGCCGATTTCGGCGGCGAGGTCGAGCGCATCCTCAACATGGTCGACGGCGCGATCATCCTGGTGGACGCCGCCGAGGGGCCGATGCCCCAGACCAAGTTCGTGCTCCAGAAGGCGTTGCGGCGCGGTCTCCGCCCGATCGTCGCGATCAACAAGATCGATCGCCCGGACGAGCGCCATCTCGAGGTCCTCAACGAGGTCTTCGATCTCTTCGCCGCCCTTGACGCGACCGAGGAGCAGCTCGACTTCCCCGTGCTCTACGGCTCCGCCAAGGAGGGCTGGATGGCCGCGTCGCCCGATGGTCCCCGGGAATCCTGCGCGCCGCTCTACGACCTCGTGCTCGCGCACGTGCCGCCGCCGACGGTGGAGGACGGTGCCTTCCGCCTGCTCGCCACCACGCTCGAGGCGAACCCCTATCTCGGCCGCATCCTGACCGGCCGCATCACGTCCGGCAAGCTCAGGCCCAACATGGCGATCCGCGCGCTGTCGCGCGCCGGCCAGGTCATCGAGGAGGGCCGCATCTCCAAGGTCCTCGGCTTCCGCGGCCTGGAGCGGCAGCCGATCGAGGAGGCCGAGGCGGGCGACATCGTCGCCATCGCCGGGCTGACCAAGGCGACGGTCGCCGACACCATCGCCGCCCCGGACGTCGCCGAGCCGATCTTCGCCCAGCCGATCGACCCGCCGACGCTGTCGATGACCTTCCGCATCAATGACAGCCCCTTTGCCGGCCAGGAGGGCGACAAGGTGCAGAGCCGCGTCATCCGCGAGCGGCTGCTCCGCGAGGCCGAGGGCAACGTCGCGCTGCGCATCACCATCAACCCGGACAACGATTCGTTCGAGGTTGCCGGCCGCGGCGAACTGCAACTTGGCATCCTCATCGAGACGATGCGTCGCGAGGGATTCGAACTGACCATCGGCAAGCCGCGCGTCGTCTTTCGCACCGACGAGGCGGGCCGGCAGCTCGAGCCCATCGAGGAGGTGATCATCGACGTCGATTCCGAGCACTCGGGCGTCGTCGTCCAGAAGCTCTCCGAGCGTCGCGCCGAACTGCTCGAGATGCGGCCCTCGGGCGGCGATCGAACCCGCCTGGTCTTCCACGCACCGACCCGCGGCCTGATCGGCTATCAATCCGAGCTGCTCTCCGACACCCGCGGCACCGCCGTCTTCAACCGCCTGTTCCACGAATACGCGCCCTACAAGGGGGATATTCCGGGCCGGCGGAACGGCGTTCTCATCTCGAATGCCCAGGGCGATTCGACCAACTATGCGCTCTGGTATCTCGAGGAGCGCGGCGTGCTGATGATCGACCCGGGCGTCCGTGTCTACGAGGGCATGATCGTCGGCGAGCACAGCCGCGACAACGACCTCGAGGTCAACGTTCTGCGCGGCAAGCAGCTCTCCAACGTGCGCGCCGCCGGCAAGGAGGAGGCGAAGACCCTCACGCCGCCGCGCCGGCTGTCGCTGGAGGCAGCGCTCGCCTACGTCCAGGACGACGAGTTCGTCGAGGTCACCCCGAAGTCGATCCGGCTGCGGAAGTCGATCCTCGATCCCCATGCGCGGAAACGTGCCGAGAAGAGCAAGGCGGAACCGGTGACGGCATGAACCGCCGCGGCCTCAGGGCTGCGGCCTTCATCATCGCCGGTCTGGCGTCGCTCGCGGCCGTGCAGGCGGCCGATCCGCCGCCCCCCGACATCACCGGCGTCTGGTCGGGGGAGGGGCCGGTGGTCCTCGCCATCACCGACCAGCTCGGCACCGCCTTCGACGCGACCCTTCTCGCCGATGGGGCGGAGCGGCCGATCTACGGCGTGATCCAGCGCGATCGCCGCGAGATCATGTTCATCAATCCGGAGGGAAATCGCCGCGGCGAACTCGTCGACCCAGACCGCATGTCCTTCTGCCTCGAGGCGCGTGACGATTTCAGGTTCGACGGACCCTGCGTGCTCCTCGTCCGCACCGCAGGGACGTCCGACTGAGCCCTGCATCCGGCGCGGCGCCTCCGCGAAGACATGCTTGACCCCCCGCAGACCTTTTCCGTTCGGGCCTCCGGGGCGGGATGCGTCATGGCTGCGGCCCGTTGGCGCGGTTCGTCGCTGACGGACGGCTTTCCGCGCTCGCCGGGCCTCCTTGCAACACTGCACGAAATTTTATCGCGCCCCCTGTCCAGTACCTCTTTGCAGACCCGCCGACTGGACATAAGCTTCCCCCATGAGCAACACCTTCACCATCGGTGTCCGGAGAGCCGAGAGCGGTGACGCCGAGGCGATCACGAAGGTTCATGATGCCTCGTGGCGCTATGCCTATGACGGCATGATCCCGCCCCGCGAGCTGGCGCGGATCATCGCGCGTCGCGGGCCGCGCTGGTGGGACCGGGCGATCCGCAAGGGGACGGCGATCCTGGTCATCGAGGTGGGCGGCACGATCTGCGGCTACGCCACGTTCGGGCCGAATCGCGCCCGCAACCTCGTCCAGAAGGGCGAGATCTACGAGATCTACCTGCTTCCCGAGTTCCAGGGCGTCGGCCTCGGGACGCGCCTGTTCCTCGCGGCGCGGCGCGAACTCGCGCGGTTCGGCTTCGACAGCGTCGTGGTCTGGGCGCTTGCCGACAACGACAATGCCTGCCAGTTCTACAAGAACGCCGGCGGCCGGAAGGTGGCGCGGGCGAGCGAGCGCTTCGGCGAGGTCCAGCTCACCAAGATCGCCTATGCGTGGGGCCGCGGCGGGCACTGACGGTACGCTCCCGCGCCTGATTTCGACGTCCCGACTTCGCCGCGGAACGATCGCTGTGGCAGCGCCACGGGCGACTCGCACTGCCTATTCGCGGGCGTCGCCCGCGACGAGCCCGTACTGGAGCGGAGGTTCGGTCGCACAGTCGAAGCCGCGGGCGGCGTTGCCTGCCACCTCGCGGGCGAGGTCGTTGGCGTCCGGGTTGAGCCGGGCATCGACGTAGCCGACGTGACAGACCTGTCCGGGACCGCCGAGACGCGTGACGACGAGGGTCTGGCCGTCCGGTCCGCCGTCGCCCGCCGCGGTGAACCAGCGGAGGATGGTGGCGAACGGCATGCCGCCGACGTCGAGCCGCCACTCGATCGTCTCGCCGATGTGGTTGAACGCCGGCAGGGTCGTGCCGGCAGCGGGCTGGTCGGGAGCGTCGGCGCCGAAGGAGACGAAGAAGCGGAGGTCGCCCTCGCTCACGTGGACCGGGATTCCGCGGTAGCCTTCGCACCACCACGATCCGGATGCGAGGGGATCGTCCGGTGCCGGCGGGACCGCCCGGCAGCGGTCAAGGTCGAGCCGGGTATAGGCGCTGCTGCCTTGGGCTGGCGGCGGAGGCGGTGGCGGCGGTGCCGCCACGGTCACCCTGTCGTGATAGGCCGGCGTGTCATGCGCGCAATCGAAGGCGCCCGCGGCATCGGCGACGGCGCGGGCGACGACATTGGCATCGCGGGTGGCGAGGGCGTCGACATAGCCGGCATGGCAGACCTGGCCGCTGCCGCCAAGCTTGGTCACCACCAGAACCTGTCCTTTCGGGCTGCCGTCGCCGGGATCGGTATGAAAGCGGAGGATCGTGGCGACCGCCTCTCCGTCCTGGCCGATGCGCCACTCGATCGTCTCGCCGGGGTGATTGAAGGCCGGCAGGGTCGTGCCGGCAGCCTGTTCGTCCATGGCACCTTCGCCGTAGGAGACGAAGAAGCGAAGGTCGCCTTCCGCGACGTAGACCGGCACCCCGCGGTGGCCCGTACACCACCAAGCGCCCGATTCGAGCGGATCGTCGGGTGCGGGCGGGAGGGCGCGACAGGCGGCGCGGTCGAGCCGGGTATAGGCGCTGGTGTTTTCGCCTGCCGCTGGCGAAGCGGCGGCCACGAGCGTCAGGAGGGCCGGCCCGAAGGCGCGGCGGAGGCGGTCCATGCGTCGATCTCCCTCGCAAGGGCAGCGGGGTCGCCGGCGATCCGCACCTGTTTCAGCCGCGCGCCGTGTCCCGCCGCGATCGTGACCGCCGATCTCGGAACGTGCAAGTGCTTCGCGAGCAGGGCGACAAGCGCGGCGTTGGCCGCGCCCTCGGCAGGCACGGCACGCACGCGGGCGAGAACCACCCTGCGGCCGTCGGAGAGCGCGCCGGGGCCGTCCAGGCCGTCGCGCGCCGCCCGCGGGGTCAGGCGGACCGCCACCACCACGCCGCCCGGCTCGGTTCGGTAGCAGCGCCCCGTACCGTCCACCCGGGCCTCACATGACGGCGCGGGCGATGTTGGTCAGCACGACACTCTGGATGAAGATGATGATCAGGATGACGATGACCGGCGAGATGTCGATGCCGCCGAGGTTGGGCAGCATGTTGCGGATCGGCCTGAGCACCGGTTCGGTGACGGCGTAGAGCACCTGCGCGAGCCCGGCGACTAACTGGTTGCGCATGTTGACCACGCCGAAGGCGATCAGCCACGACA